>CALXSV010000185.1 GCA_944391235.1 uncultured Clostridia bacterium
CACGCTGATTTTTTGCCCTACATACAATTATAAGAAAGAGAGGATTTTGATTGATGCGCTTTTCTATGAAGCTTCCCCGCAACAAAAAAGAGTTTTCCCTGTTTATAGCCGTGGTTTCTATTTTGTCCGTGAACATACTGGCTCCGCTGATTACCTGTTTTGAGTTGGGCTTTTCTCTGCATGTGTGGGCAGATACGCTGCAGGTTATTCCCTGGATCTGGCTGAGCGTCATTGCCCTGGTACTGCTTACCTATAAGCCAGCGGAGTGGATGACCGCGCACATCTTAGAAAAGGACGATAGCTTTGGTGCGCATATTGTGGTCAACATTCTTTGCACAGTGTTTCTGATGTCCATCTTTCTTACGGTTATTGGCACTTGGATTGGCAGCCGCAGCTTGACTATGAAGCCTATCCGCTTGTTCTTTTATAAGTGGCCGCGTAACTTTGCCCTTTCCTTTGCTGTAGAAGCCTGCATTGCCCAGCCGATTGCCAGAGCCATTCTTTTCAAGTGGCATCAGCGGCAGGATAAACAGGCGGCTGCGCTGCAAACCACCCTGGAGGCGTAAGGGAGCACAGGGCATGTTGCTATCTGCTGCCTTTAGGGCAGCTCGCGCAGCAGGTTGACCATCTCGATTGCGCTGACTGCACAGTCGAAGCCCTTGTTTCCTGCCTTGGTACCAGCTCGTTCAACGGCCTGCTCAATGTTTTCCGTGGTCAGTACGCCAAACAGGACAGGAACGCCGCTGGACAGAGAAACCTGGGCAATGCCCTTGGAAACCTCACTGCATACATAATCATAGTGGCTGGTATTGCCGCGAACAACCGCACCCAGGCAAATTACTGCATCATAGTGGCCGCTGTGTGCCATTTTCGAGGCAACCAGCGGAATTTCAAAAGCGCCGGGCACCCAGGCAATGGCAATGTCCTCCTCCGCTACATCATGCCGCTTCAGGCCGTCCAGCGCGCCAGACAGTAGTTTGGCTGTGATAAATTCATTGAAGCGCGCGGCCACAATACCGATTTTAATCTGCTGAGATACGAGTTTGCCTTCAAAGATTTTCATGGTCTTATACTCCTTTGCCTGTTATTCGTAATTGAGAATATGGCCCATTTTGGCCTGTTTGGTCTTCAGATAAAAGAGGTCGTGTGCTGTGGCTTGTACCTGGATAGGCACTCGCTCTACAATATCCATACCAAAATCCTCCAGCTGATAGACTTTGTCTGGATTGTTGGTGAGCAGGCGCAGCGTTTTGGCGCCTAAATCGCGGAGGATTTGCGCACCGATAAAGTATTCCCGCAGGTCTGGTGCAAAGCCCAAGGCCACGTTTGCCTCTAAGGTATCCATGCCCTTGTCTTGCAACTCATAGGCCCGTAGCTTGTTGATCAGGCCAATGCCGCGTCCCTCCTGCCGCATGTAGAGCAAAATGCCGCGTCCCTCTTTCTCAATCTGCGTCATGGCTGCAGCGAACTGCTGTCCGCAATCACAGCGCAGGGAGCCAAAGGCGTCGCCGGTCAGACACTCTGAGTGTACGCGGCACAGCAGGTTTTGTCCATCGCCAATATCGCCTTTGAGCAGGGCCACATGATGCTCGCCATTGAGCTTGTTGATATAGCCGTAGGCCATAAAATCACCGTAGCGGGTTGGCAGTCTGGTTTCCGCTACCCGCTCTACCAGTGTATCGTATTTTTTGCGGTAATCCTGTAGCGCCTTGATGGTGATGAACTTCATGTCCCATTTTTGTGCCAAGGCAATCAGCTCTGGCGTGCGCATCATGGTTCCGTCCTCGCGCATAATCTCACAGCATAGGCCACATTCCTGCAAACCGGCTAAACGTAATAAATCCACAGTCGCCTCGGTATGCCCGTTCCGCTCCAGCACGCCATTTTTTTTCGCCATCAGGGGGAACATATGGCCGGGACGGCGGAAATCCTCTGGCCGGGCGTCTGGGCTGACGCAGGCCCGGGCTGTTACGGCTCGCTCCTGCGCAGAAATTCCTGTTGTGGTGGAGATATGGTCAATGGATACGGTAAAGGCGGTTTCGTGATTATCCGTATTGCTGCTGACCATTTGCGGAAAGCGCAGCTTTTCGCATAGGGCAATGCTCATGGGCATGCAGATCAGCCCTTTGCCGTGGATGGCCATGAAATTAACATTTTCCGTGCTGGCAAACTGCGCAGCGCAAATAAAATCCCCCTCATTTTCCCGGTCCTCATCATCTGTGACGAGAATGATTTTGCCCTGTCGCAAATCTGCCAGTGCTTCTTCGATCGTGTTGAACTTAAACATAGCAACCTCCTTGCCTACTGCTTTTTAAAAGCCCGCTCTGGTGAGAAACTCCATGGTCAGGCCGTTTTTGTTGTTGAAATCCTGTTGTGCAGCTGCATCGTAGGGGTGTAGCAGACGCTCCACATATTTGCCAATGCAGTCGTTCTCCAGATTTACCGCATCGCCCACTTTGCGCTGGTTTAAATTGGTGTTGGCTGCGGTGTGGGGAATGACTGATACGCTGAAATCCTCTGCGTCCAGCCGCGCTACAGTCAGGCTGATGCCGTCAATGGCAATAGAGCCTTTTTCAATGATATAGCGCAGAATGGCTGGCGGCGCGCCAATCCGGTACCAAATGGCGTTGTCATCCTGCTGGATGCTGCGTATTACGCCGGTGCCATCGATGTGGCCGGCCACAATGTGTCCACCAAAGCGTCCATTGGCAGGCATGGCCCGCTCCAGATTCACCGCGCTGCCGATGTGCAGCTTGCCCAGGGTAGAGCGGTTCATGGTTTCATGCATCACGTCTGCGGTAAAGGAATTGGCTGTTTTGGCGGTAAGGGTTAGGCATACGCCGTTGACAGCGATGCTGTCGCCTAGTTTGGCGTCCTCTAAAATTTTTTGCGCGCTGATTTGCAGAATCGCGGATTGCGCTGCCCTGCGTATGGCGCGCACCTGGCCGATTTCTTCTATAATGCCGGTGAACAAGTTCGCACCTCGCTTTCCAGTAAAATATCCTCGCCCAGCTGGGTAATGCTGGGCTGGCTCAGTTCAAAGGCCCGGTCAGCCCGGTCCACGCCCTGCCCCATCAGGGGTGTGGGCGCCTGCCTGCCACCCAGCAGCTTTGGCGCAATGTAGGCCTGCACCTTATGCACCAGACCGCTGCTTAAGGCCGACCAGCACAACGTGCCCCCGCCTTCCAGCAGAATGCTGTCAATCTGTCGTTTGCCCAGCTCCCGCATAAGCGCGCTTAAGTCCACGCTGCCGTTTTTTTCTGGCAGGAGGAGAATTTCGCAGCCCAGCTGTTGATAGGCGGACCAGCGCGCCTGCTCTGTGCAACAGGTAGCCAGCAGCGTGGGGATTTCCTGCGCGGTTGTTACCACCTGTGCGTGCAGCGGTGTACGCAGCTGGCTGTCACAGATAATGCGCAGTGGATTGCGGCTTTGCTCCAGACGGCAGGTGAGCTGCGGGTTATCTGCCAGCACGGTATTGACGCCCACCATGATGGCGGAATAGCGGTGGCGATCCTGCTGTACGCGGTGCCGGGCTGTCTCGCCGGTGATCCAGCGGGAGTGCCCGCTGAAGGTGGCGGTTTTGCCATCCATGCTCATGGCGTATTTCATCACCACATAGGGCTGACGCTGCTGGATAAAGTGGAAAAACACCTCGTTCTGCTTACGGCACTGCGCCTCCAGCACGCCGGTGCGTACCTCTATTCCATGCTGCTGCAAAAGGGCAACGCCCTTCCCTGCGACCAGCGGATTGGCGTCCATAGCGCCTACCACAACCCGCTGAATGCCGCTATCAAGAATTGCCTCTGTGCAGGGTGGCGTTTTTCCATAGTGGCAGCAGGGCTCCAGTGTAACATAAAGCGTAGCTCCCTGCGCCGAGCCTGTGCAGGCGGCCAGAGCGTTGCGCTCGGCATGCGCTTGGCCATAGCGCTCATGATAGCCAGTGCCAATGATTTCGCCGTCTTTGACAATGACAGCGCCCACCATGGGATTGGGATTTACCCAGCCGCAGCCCAGGGCTGCCAGCTCCAGGGCCTTTTGCATATAGTACTCATCTGTCAAGATAGGCGCCTCCTTCATAATAAAATGCCCTGAGCGAAATCGTTCAGGGCTGTGTTGGCTGCGAATGGTGCCAGCATCGTGGATTGCTGCTGCATGCTGGCCGCTATATACGCTGTAAAAGAAAAACTCCGGAATCAAAAGAAATTCCAGAGCAAATAAACAGATACCAATAGCGTTACGCACCTATGTTATCTTCTTCCATCCAGACTTTACGGTCGGCTTCGGAGTTACACCGAATCATGCCTTGCGGCTCGTGGGCTATACCACCGGTCGGGAATTACACCCTGCCCTGAAGATATTGTTCAATTAAGCACAGTATACTCCGCAGCCTTCCTGTTGTCAATAGTTATTTTATGTTTGCAAAAAAAACAACAAGACGGCACCTCTGCTGTGCCGTCTTGTTGCTGTATTCGCGCCTATTCCTGTTATTCGGATTGAGGGATTGTAACTGGAAGATGGAAGGTTAGTTGCTTTGTTCTTCTTGTTTTGCTTTTTCTTTGTGTTTGCCGCGCAGATAGTAAATGATAACAGGAATACCCACGATGCAGAAGCCCAACTGTCCACCAAAGGTGTAGCCTTGGGAAACAATCGTGATTAATCCAAGCAGGGATACGACAATAACAAATGCGAAGTAGGCAATACCGATGATGAGGTTGTCTTTCTTCTCACTGTAGACCTTGTTGGGGTCGCGGAATTTTGCCATGAATTTTTGAATACGCGGAACGATAGCGAATAATTGCGGCGCGCCACTGGAAAGCAGTGCCAGGAACATCGCCAGCATGTAGACATAATAGATGGCCGGGGAATGGCTCAGAACATATTGCTGCAAAATGTAGAGAACGGGTACGGACTGGGTGAGAATGTCCGGGCAGTAGGGCAGCAGCATCAGGCAGGTCAGCGCCCAAGCGAAACCGTTGAGGATGATGGCAATGATGCAGAAGACCACGCAGTCTTTTTTGGTACGGACGTTCTGCTCAATGGAGCACATACCGCTGACAAAGCCAAAGTTGGAGAAACCAATAATAATTGCTCTATACAAACCGTTGCCCAAGTTTGCTGTATCCGGCACATACCAAGTGGCAAAGATGTTGCCCAGTGTATCCATATTTGAACCCACTGCGTAGAAGAACAGCGTAACAAAGCAAACAACCAGTACAATGGTCATCGCGGTGGAGGTAACACGAATCATTTTTGCACCCCATACCACGATAACAATGCTCAGGGCTGCCATGAGCAGACTGCCGAGAATCTCGGGCAGTCCGAACAGCTGGGCGAAGAAGGTGCCGCCCATTGAGATAACTGCGCCGCCGCCTAAAACCATGGATAGCATGACGTAAAAATCGTAAATCGGCATGAGCACCTTGTAGGCTTTGCCGTAGATTTCCATGGCAAAACTGGAGTAATCGTATGTTTTATGCTGGCGAATCACATTCATGTTCATGGCTGCTAGAATGGCAATCGGCACCATGGCGATGAAAGCCAGCGGTACGCCCCAGGCGCCATAGGGAGCAAAGTAAACGAGAGCATATACGCCTGAAACCATGGACGGGCCGACCAGAGCGCCGAACCAGGCGGAAGCGATTGGGAAAGCTGTTTTAAAGGAAGAATGTTTTTCTGTAACCGCATTACCCATGTTTTAATCCTCCTTGATTTGTTATTTATAGCCAGTTAAGGTTTATGGTGGAATCCTTAGGTAACCCCCTTTGGTTTATGTTTTATTTTCTCTTCCAGTAGGCGCAAAGCTTGCCTGCACAATTAGTGGCTGCACAAAATCAGACCGCCGTCGCAAACAATGGTCTGGCCTTGGCAGTAGGTATTGGCATCGGAGGCCAGGAACATTAGAGCACCGGACAAATCGCCGTACATACCAACGCGTTGCTGCGGTACCTTTTCGGCAATGCTCTTTCTGATTTCATCTGTCTGGGTTTTGTTCATCCCGCCATAACTCATGGAGCCAGGTGCAATGCTGTTTACATAGATGCCATACTGGGCCCAGGAGGCGGCCACAGACTGCGTCATATTGATAACAGCGGCCTTCACCGAGGTGTAGCTGCAAGAATACTTGGATGCACGCAGACCGCTAACCGAGCTGATGTTGACGATTCTGCCGCCGTGCTCAATCATCCAGGCCTTACCAACCTCGCGCATCATCAGGAAGGGGGCGGTGTAATCGACAGCCAGAACGCGGTTCCATTCTTCCAGAGTAATTTCCTCTGGCATACCATAGGTAATGGCGCCGGCATTGTTGACCAGAATGTCTATGCTGCCCAGCTCCTTGACCACACGTGCGACAAAATCAATGATCTCCTTCTCCTGGGAAACATCCACCTGATAAGGAACAACCTTGTTGCCGGTTTTTTCGCTGATCTCCTGTGCTGTTTTCTGCAATTTTTCCATATTTCTGGCAGCAATCGCTACCGTAGCGCCATATTCAGATAAGGTTGTGGCCAACTCTACGCCCAGACCTTCGGATGCGCCTGTTACAATTGCAACTCTGCCGCTCAGATCATAGTTCAACATAATCTTTTGCTCCTTTCCTTTTTTAGGGACAGGGGACTGCGCCGTCTGTCCAGTATTTGTGCCTGTTTTCGGTGTGCCTGTTTTCCTCGCTGTGGAAAGGCAGGCTGTAAATCAAAACAAATCCGGATTGTTATTGATGAATTTGGCAGTTATCCTCATGCACTGCCTTATGTCTCAAATATAAGGGCAATTCTCTCCTTATGCAATGTGCGACTGCACAAAATATATGAATAAATTTTTTTATATGTCGAAAATAGGATAAACTACTAAAGATATTGTGTTAATATACTGGTGTTTTGTTGTATTTGGTGTTTTGCATTGTGTATGTGCACAATTACAAGCCTGTTTCTTTGTTCGTTTCGCCCATTGCAAAGATAAACAGTAGCGTGGAATAATATATACATATGGTGCGGCTGCTTCTTACGGCAGCTGGCATGCAAAAGCACCGGAGCTATCCGCTCCGGTTTAGGGGTGGCCTGTCATTACAGCTGGTCTTGCCCTGCAGTTATGTTTTCATGGATGAGCCATATATTTATGAAAAGGGGTGTTTTTCGCATGAAGGTTACAGTAGATGGTAAAATGACCACCTTGAAGGATGCGCCGGTTTCCACACTGGAGGAGCGTATTCAGCGTCTGGAGGATCGGGCGGCCATTGAAGAATGCATGATGCACTATATGCGCTGCTGCGATAACTTTGATACGGTTGGCATGGCCTCTTGCTTTAGCAAGGATGGGAAGCTGAGCTGGGGCGATATCTATCCCTCTGTGGTCACCGGTCGTGAGGCTATACTGGAGCATTTGCAGGGACTGATTGGCGCGGCCCGTACGCAAAGCCATTTTTGCACCAATCAGCAGATATATTTTGAAAGCAAGGACAGTGCGATTGTGCATTGTTACATGTATTCCTGGCAGACCTGGAAGGATACGGCGAAGGAAGACACCTACTGCTATGGGCGCTATGAGACGCAGGTGGTACGTGAGGAGGATGGAGAATGGCGTTTTGCTTCCTTTAAGCTGGTTATGGCCGGTCAGGTAGGTGGCGTGCGTACAGAAGAGCAGTTCAATCGTCCTTGGCCGCCAGTACCAATCGGCAGGTAAGGCTTGTTTACGCTCTGTCAAGCTGATTGTATGAAGCGTATTGCATAAGAAATGGATCTATAAAAAACGCAGTTATGAGAATTTAGCAGGGAGGCGTAATGCAATGAAGCTTTTTGAAAGAGTGAATATTGGGAAAGTCACGATACCCAACCGTGTGGGACTGGCCCCTATGGGCATGCGTGGTGATATTGATGGTGGTTATAATGAACGTGTAGCTCTGCATTTTCAGCGCGTTGCCCGAGGTGGCGCTGGCCTGATTATTACCGGCAATACCTCCTGCTCCACTGAGTTTGAGCCGCGCTCCAATTTCCTGCTGGACAATTATCAGCAAATCAGCCGTTTGTCCAAATGCGTGGAATATGTACATTATGAAGGCAGCAAAATTTTCCTGCAACTGGGCCCCGGTCTGGGCCGTCTGGGACATAAGGACCCCACCACGCCCCCGCATGCAGCCAGTGCTGTAGAAGCGCGCTATTTCCCCGGCGTAAAATGTATTCCCTTTACCGAAGAGGAAATTCACCGTCTGGTCGGCTATGTGGCGCGCGAGGCTGGCTTTGCGAAAACCGCGGGCTGCGACGGCGTAGAGATTCACGCATATGGCGGCTATCTAATTGACCAGTTCCTGACCGCGGAGTGGAACATCCGTACCGACCGTTATGGCGGTGATTTGAAGGGCCGTATGACCTTCCTTTTTGAAATCCTCGATGCCATCCGTGCTGCCTGCGGACCGGATTTCCCGATTATCGTCAAGGTAACGGTGAATCAGTGCATGCCGGAAGTTAAAACCATGCGCAATCTGGAAGAAGGTCTGGAAATGTGCCGCCTGCTCAAGGAGCATGGTAACTTTGATGCGTTGCACATTGACCGCGGCAATTATGACAGATATTATTATCAGATTCCTACCGTTTATGAGCCGCACGGCCTTAACCTGGAGGATTGCCGCAAGGTTAAGGAAGTGATGGGTGAGATTCCCGTTTTGTGTCACGGCAAAATGAATGTACCGGAGCTGGCGGAAGAAGCTGTAGCCACTGGTGCGGCGGACATCGTCATGCTGGGCCACCAACTGATTGCCGATCCAGAATGGGCCAACAAGGTGCGCGAGGGCAGAACCAGAGATATCAACTTCTGCATTGGCTGTAATGAGTGCCTGCATACCGGCTTTGTCGGTATCAACCGTACCTGCGCCATCAATCCCACCAGCGGCCG
>CALXSV010000186.1 GCA_944391235.1 uncultured Clostridia bacterium
AACCAGTTTGCCCCAAGAGCTGCTGGATGAAAAAACGCGCTATCTGATTAATCCCACCGGACGTTTTGTTATTGGCGGGCCGCAGGGCGATACCGGTCTGACCGGCCGTAAAATTATTGTCGATACCTATGGCGGGATGGCCCGACATGGCGGCGGCGCTTTTTCGGGTAAGGATCCGACGAAGGTTGACCGCAGCGGGGCTTATATGGCCCGTTATATTGCCAAAACATTGTTGCTGCACGCTTAGCCCGCCGCTGTGAAGTGCAGTTGGCCTATGCCATTGGCGTAGCTGAACCTGTTAGTCTCTTGGTAAATACGTTTAATACTAGTTCCATTGCGGATACTGAGCTTTCTGCGGCTGTGCGCCGCGTCTTTGATACGCGTCCTGCTGCAATTATTGATAGCTTTGATTTACGCCGACCCATCTATAAACAATTGGCTGCTTACGGGCATTTTGGCCGTACAGACTTGGATTTACCATGGGAAAAGACAGATAAGGTAGAGCAACTGTTGGCTGAGCTAGCTTAGCTAAGCAAGCAAATTCCTTAGGAAGGTATTACCAGTCTCCCCTTTGGCTATACTAAGACCAAAGGGGGGGCTTTTTATGCGTAAAAAAAGCTTTGTACTTATCTCAGCTGTTTTTCTATTCCTTTTTGCCATTCTGGCGGTTCGCTTGTTCTATTTATGTGTCATACAAGGTAATTCTCTGCGCGAACAGGCGGTTTCTCAAAGAGTACGCTCGTTTGACTATTATCAATATGCACGGGGCGATATTGTCGACCGTTATGGCCGAGCCATGGTTAATGTACCAGAAAGCTGCTTATTGGTGATTCCAGCAATGATTCCCTCCTTTGATGCCGCGGCAGAAGCTTTAGCTAAGGTTCTGGAGCAGGATAAAACAGAAATCCTTTTGCGTATGCAGCAGGGAGAGCAGCGTAATGTGGCTCCATATATACTGAAGACTGGATTAAGCACCCAACAGGTTGCCGGAGTGCAACGTTTGGGTATTCCCGGTTTGCTTTGTGTTGAGTTGGCCGCCCGCTATGATGCTCAGCATACAGCCATTCATACCATAGGTTATGTACAGCCGTTGGGCGAAGATGGCGCTTATGTTGGTGTAAGCGGGCTGGAACAGCAATATGATGCAGTGTTGTCCGACCGTGTGGATAAGCGGGTTGTGGCTGTTGTGGATGGTTTGGGTGCACTCAGCGCAGAAGATTTGCTTCTCGAGGAGGCGGAGCATAAACAGACTTCTTGCCTGAAACTGAGCCTTGACCGGGATTATCAGCAAATTGCTGAGCAAGCCTTTGCCAGCTTGGGCTATGAGGGCGCCTGTGTGATTATGGATCCGCAAAACGGAGATATACAGGCCTTGGTTTCTGCCCCTGCCTTTGACCCCTATGGCTGGAGCAGTGCAGACGGGGATGTTTATCTGAATAAGGCATTGAGCCTGTACCATCCTGCCTCTACCTTTAAAATCGTCCTTGCCTTGGCTGCACTAAGCGAGGGGATAAGCCTGCCAGCCGTTGACACATCACAGATAGCAGAGGCCTCGGCAGAGGAAGAAGAGATTGTCTTTATCTGCACGGGCAGTTATACCATGGCAGGAGGGCATACGGTTACCTGTTCTCATGAGGGCGGGCATGGTGCCTTAACCTTGTCCCGTGCTCTGGCTGTATCCTGCAACTGTTGCTTTGTGGCCTTAGGCGAACAAATCGGCAGTGCTGAGATCACGCGTTGGGCAGATAAGTTGGGGCTGAGAGAATTACAGGTGCTGGGTTATCAGACTCCATCCTATGAGGCCGCTGATTTTCTTTCTTTTTCCGTAGATAGCGAGGGTGATCTGGCAAACGTCTGTTTGGGAGAAAAGGGCGTGCAGCTTAGCGTTGTGCAGGTTGCTACTCTGCTTTCTGTGTGTGCCAATGGTGGGTATCTAGTTACACCTCGCCTGTTGTACGAGATCGATTATGCGGATGGATCTGTGGAAGAGATTGACTCTGCTACACCGGTACGGGTTGTGGATGCAGATGTGGCTGAACAGCTAAAACAGATGCTGTCTGAAACTGTACGCACGGGTACCGCTACAGCTGCTAATGGACAATATCTGTCTGTAGCTGGTAAGACTGGTAGCAGCGAATCTGGCTCCGTATGGTTCAGCGGATTTGCTCCAGTTGAAGATGCGCAGTTGGTGATTGCAGTTTGCGTACGCCAGGGGGTAGCTGGTGGCATAGAGGCGGCTGCGGTATTCAAATATATTGTAGACGCTATTGCTCTGCTGGAGGGTTGGGCATAGCTGTGCTTTTTTCCAGCGCACACGTCTCAGCTTGTGCGCTATCCGCAGGGGAGCTGCTTTCGTAGATTTGTGCCAGCTCCTGTATCGTGTCCTCTGTTTCTGAATCTGGCTGATGCTTGCGTAGACCCATAGCTTCGGAAATGTTGGCGGATAAGTTCTTTGTGGCATCCGCAGCATTGTTTTTAAAGTTCGTTGCCCGCTCCTTCATCGCGTCTAGGCCTTCGCTGACATGAAAGCGTAGAGAAGTATCCACTTCAATGGCTTCGTCAATGGCTGCATCCTTCATCATAATGGTTTGTGGGGAGATTGCGATAATATATTTGCCTGGGGCGAGCATTTTACCGCGGAATAGTCCGCCGCTGATTTCTAGTCCGGTGATGCTGCCATCCTGGGTAGAAAAGAGATACTCTTCTACCTTGCCCAGTGTACGCCCAGATGCGGTGAATACACGAGCCCCTATGATCGGCAGGGGATGGCGCAAAGAGCGCGTATATTGGTGGCTGGTGCCTCTGCGCTCTAACAGGGTCTGGCTTTCCACCATGATCCCATCCTCTCCAAAGCTGGAAATAGCAGAAAAGGGTAAGATGCGGTCGTCCTTACCACCGCGGAAACGCTCTACAATAAAGCCGTGCACCTGATTGACTGTGCTATCAAACAAAATCTGTCGAATTCTGCCCAGCAGAAGCCCTTCTTTAATGCTGAGAACCGGCTGTCCGAGAACATCGCTCCTTGCTCTTTCGCTCATAAAGAAACCTCCTTAAGATGTAAGCTGTATAAATAAATCTATTTTCAAACAGCTCACAGTATGATAAAATAACCGATATGATTACAATTGAATTAAGGAAGTATGGGGATTATGAAGATTATTTTTGGGTTGGGCAATCCCGGACTTAAATATGCGGTTACAAGACATAACTGTGGGTTTATGACCCTGGATAAGCTGGCCTATGATTTAGGTTGCTCCTTTGGCCATAAGGAGCTAGATAATGATTTGGCTAGTGGCTATTACCACGGGCAGAAAATCCTGCTGGCCAAGCCACAGTCCTATATGAACCTTTCTGGCTTTCCGGTGCGCCGTTTATGCGCTTATTACAAGGTGGAGTATAGTGATATATTGGTTATTCACGATGATTTGGCCTTGGAGCCCGGACGGCTACGTCTGCGTCGCAGCGGCAGTGATGGCGGGCACAATGGGATGAAATCTATTCTCACTCAAACCGGTACAAAGAATATTAGCCGCCTGAAAATAGGAATTGGCGCAGCACCCTACGATACTGCGCAATATGTACTTGCGCCCTTTCCCAAAGAGGATATGCCCTTTTACGCCGCTACCTTTGCCCGCGCTGCTGAAGCTGCTCTATGCTGGGTAGAAGAAGGAATAGAGGCGGCTATGAATAAATACAATAATAACGGTCAGTTGTAAGACCCTGCTTTAAAAGTGAAAAGTTGTGCAACCACGTGCGATGAAAATCGTGCGTTTTCGTTGTCTCCAAATAGAGGAAGAAAGAGGAAGTTTATGCGAACGATTATAGAAAAATGGAAGCAACAGGAACAATATCCCTTTATTACTGCTGCTTTACGGCAAGGGCGCAATACGCTGTGTACCGGTTTGCCGGTGCTTGCTGCAGCAGGTCTGACTGCCGCTTTAACTGAGGATTTGGCTTATCCCATTCTTATTTTGACTGATACCGAGGAAGAGGCGGTTCTTATGTCGGACAATCTGCGTCCTTTTCTGGGTGACCGAGTACGGCATTTTCCTGTGCAGGAGTTGCTTCCTTTTGAGGTATACGCACATAATATTGAGCTCAGCGCAGCCCGTATTGATATTTTATCCCGCCTATCGCGGGGTGAAAATCTGCTTGTTGTAACCTGTGTGCAAGCTGTTTCCCGCCGGCTGGCTCCGCCCTGGCTATTTGCGGATAGCCATTTGCAGTTGAAAGCGGGTATGGTGTTTCCACCGGATGAGTTGTCCTCTGTACTGGTGGATTTAGGTTATGAATCTGTGCCTTTGACGGAGATTCCCGGTACCTTTAGTGCACGTGGCAGCATTGTGGATGTCTTTCCCATGAATTCCGAGTGTCCATACCGGGTAGAGTTTTTTGATGATGAAATCGATTCGATTCGCTGCTTTGACGCTGCCTCCCAGCGCTCCCAGGAAGCAGTTGTACAGTTGCTTCTGCCGCCAGCCCGAGAGTTGCCCTTGCGTGATGATATCCGCCAACGGGCAGCATCCCTCTTGCAGGAGGAATACGAGCGCACTTATGCGACCTTACATGGTCCAGCAAAAAAAGAACTGGAAAAACGTTATGCCGGTATACTGGAATATTTGCAGCAGGGAATATGGGACAGTGCGATGGAAGCTCTGACCTGCTATTTTTATGCGGAAAGTTGTTGTATTATTGACTATGTAGAGGATGGCATTGTTGTCCTTGACGAGCCAGAGCAAATTCGGGATATGTCTCGCATCTTGAGCGAGGAAAGGGAAAGCCGCTACTTTGATTTGCTAGATAATGGGCGTTTATTGCCATCATTTTACGCCAATTTTCTTACTTTTGAGCAGCTGCGCGCGGTCTTTTCTCCGCGCCGCCTGCTCATGTTCTGTCGCCTATCGCCAATGACAGCAGATCTACCTGTACATTGGCAGCATCAGTTTGTTGCCCGCGACCTCCCCCTATATGCACATGATCCTACTGCCTTTATTCAGGATGTGCGCAGTTTTATTAGCCATGGGCAAGCGGTTCTCATGTCCGCCAGCTCACAGGTGCGTTTGCAGCGTATGGAGGAAATCTTACGAGACAATGATTATCCTCCTGTGCATCTTCTGCTGGCTGGCTTTACTCGCGGCTTTGAGAGTCCGGAACTGGGTTTGGCTGTTATAACAGAGAATGAACTGTTTTCGAGGCAAACAAAAAAACGCCAGCGCCGTATTCATCAGGGAGGGGAAAAAATCGCCAATTTCCTTGATCTGCGCGACGGCGACTTTGTTGTCCATACCACGCATGGTATTGGTCAGTACATGGGCGTACAGCGCTTAAGCATTGGCGATATTGAGCGCGACTATCTGCTGATTCGCTATGCAGGTGAGGATAAGCTATACCTGCCTGTAGACCAGTTGGATATGATCCAGAAATATGTTGGCAATGAGGGCGCGGCACCAAAACTCAATAAAATGGGTGGTAGTGAGTGGAACCGTGCCAAGGCTAAGGCGCGTGCAGCGGTTCAGGACATGACGGAAGAGTTACTCCGGCTTTATGCCCAGAGAGAACAGACCAAGGGTTTTGCCTATTCGGCGGATACACCTTGGCAGCAGGAATTTGAGGATGCCTTTCCTTATGCGGAAACGCCTGATCAGCTGACTGCGGTGGAAGAGATTAAGGCGGATATGGAATCGTCGCATATTATGGATAGGTTGCTGTGCGGGGATGTAGGCTATGGCAAAACTGAGGTGGCTCTGCGGGCTGTCTTTAAGGCTGTTATGGATAATAAGCAGGTGGCTATTTTGGTTCCCACCACTGTGTTGGCCCAGCAGCATTACCGTACCATTGAGCAGCGCATGTCCTCCTTCCCTATCCGCTATGCTTGCCTATCCCGCTTTACCCCACCAAAAGAGCAAAAGACTGTTCTGGCCAAACTGCAATCCGGTGAGATTGATGTTGTAGTGGGCACGCACCGTTTGCTCTCCGCGGATGTAAAATTTCATGATTTGGGCCTGCTCATTGTCGATGAAGAGCAGCGTTTTGGTGTTAGCCATAAGGAGAAGATTAAAGAGCTCAAAGCCATGGTAGATGTGCTAACTCTCTCGGCAACGCCAATTCCCCGTACCCTGCATATGTCTTTAGTAGGTATGCGGGATATGAGCGTGATCAATACGCCGCCGGAAGCCCGTTTTCCCGTACAGACATATGTGGTGGAGCAGCACGACCGTTTAATCCGGGATGCCATTGCCCGTGAACTGGCCCGTGGCGGCCAGGTTTACTTTGTGCATAACCGGGTGTTTGATATTGGGGAGGCAGCTGCGCATTTGCAGGAGCTGTTGCCCAAGGCACGTATTCTAATCGGCCATGGACAGATGCGAGAGCGGGAACTGGAACAAGTTATGCTGGACTTTGTGGCTGGGGATGCGGATATTCTTGTCTGCACCACCATTATTGAAAGTGGTCTGGATGTACCAAATGTAAATACGCTAATTGTGACAGATGCCGATATGTTTGGTTTGGCACAGCTTTATCAGCTTCGAGGTAGAGTGGGCCGCTCTGATCGCCAGGCTTTTGCCTATTTTACGTATCGCCGCGACCATATGATGAATGATATGGCAAAAAAGCGCTTGGTTGCCATTCGCGATTTTACAGAATTGGGCTCCGGCTTTAAAATTGCCATGCGCGATTTGGAGCTGCGTGGCGCGGGCAATATCTTAGGACCAGAGCAGCATGGGCATATTGCAGCGGTGGGCTTTGATTTATATTGTAAGCTGCTGGCGGAGGAAATGGATAAGGCACGGGGTAAGGAAGTGGGCGCGCCTCTGCCGCCAACTCAGATAGATTTGACTATCAATGCCTTTATTCCAGATAGCTTTGTTCAGGATTCTGTGCTTAAAGTTGAAATCTATAAGCGTTTTGCTGCCTGTACCAGCTTTGAGGAAATTGACGATATTGCTTCCGAGTTGGTAGATCGTTATGGCCAGCTGCCCGAAGCCGTAGAAAATCTGCTTACGGTAAGCCGTATAAAGACTTTGGCTCGTCGTCTGCATATTATTGGCATATCGCAGAAAAATACACTTTTCGAGCTGAAATTTGCCGATTCGCATCCTATTTTGGGCGATCATTTGGTTGCACTGCTTGATAAATGGGGTACGCGGCTGGTATTTTCTGATAAAAATGGCTTTACCATCCGTATTTCTACCGGCGATATCAAAATCGATACCGTTAAAATTGCCGTATTGCAGCAAATTCTTACGCAATTGGATGAAATTGTCCGCGCTTGAACGAATTGTGAAGAAAATTTCATGTGATTTCCCTTTTATCAGCCGGCTAACTGTGTTATAATTAGCTAGCTGTCAGTTGAAAAGCAGTATTTCATTTTGAAAGGATGAGAATATCTTGAAAAAGCCTGTATGTTTGTTGCTCATTTTGCTATTGGTTGTTGCTTCCTTACTCAGCGCCTGCGGTGCAAGTGACAATGCATCTGCAAGTCGTGGTGAAGTTATCGGTAGCATTAACGGTGTTGATGTATATAAAGGAGAACTGGATTATTACATGAATTATCAGTTTTCTTCTTATTACAGCAACTATTATAATCTGTTTAAGCTTTATTATAATGTGGATTTGCTTGATGAAGAGAGCGCCAAAGAAATACTTGGCGATATGGAATATGCATCCTGGCAGTATATTGTGGAAGCGCATATCATTTTGCAGCTTGCGGAGCAATACGGGATTAGCTTTGCTGGCGAGTATTTGCAGGATGTCTTGTCCTGGGGCGATTACTGCATGTTAGAAGTAAACTCCGTGTATAATGATTTGTACAATGCGGTCAAGGAAGAACTGCTGGCTGAGGTCGTTGTTTCCGATGCAGATGCCCAGGCTGTATATGATGCGGACCCTGCCAAATGGAATGGTGTGAAAACCTCTCATATTCTGATAAGCTGTGATGTGACGGATGAGGCGGCTAAAGCAGAAGCCTATAACAAAGCCATGGAAGTGATTGAGAAGCTGAATGCTGGTGAGGACTTTGCTACATTAGCTGCAGAGTACTCCTCGGACAGCAGTGCTGCAAATGGCGGAGTGGTTGATTACATCTTTAATGAAGCCGGTGAATCTATTGATGGATCCACCACGGTTTATGCGGAATATGCCGCTGGTGCTTTTGCTCTGTCGGAGGTTGGCGATTACAGCCAGGAACCTGTATTGAGCTCTGCGGGTTACCATATCATTAAGCTGGATAGTTTGTATAATGATTTTG
>CALXSV010000187.1 GCA_944391235.1 uncultured Clostridia bacterium
GGGGGATCGGCCGTTTGTACTCCGGAGCGAACATGCCCATCTCCGCAAGCTTTTGCTTCCGCTCCTCAAACTGCCGGTACAGATCCCCCACGCCGTCCAGTTCAATCTCCTTAGCGTACAGCTGGTACTTTCCCTCCCGCTCATAGACCATAATGCTGCCGGCCGCCAGCACTTTCTGCCCTTCCTCCAACCGAAAACGGAGACCGGCCCTCTGCCCGGCAAACATAACCGCCGAAAGCGTACCCGTCTCGTCTTTTAACGTAAAATAAATATGGCCGGAGGAATGGTATTTGCAATTAGAAACTTCGCCCTTCACCACAATAGAGCGAAGGGCGTAGTCCGTGGCAAACAGATTTTTGATATAGGCGTTGACTTGGCCTACTTTATATATGTTTCCGGTCCTCTTCATGGGCCGCCTCAAGACCTTTCACCAGTTTTCCCAAAATTGCGTTGACAAATGCCGGGGAATTTTCTCCCCCATAGACTTTGGCCAGCTCCACCACAATATCCACATCCGGATCGCTCACAGCCTCACGCCAGTCTGTGGTTACACGTACATCCGTAGCGCCGGCCTTTTCTATGGCAGCGCGCCCCTCTTCCTCGGTCAGTGTAGCCACCCAGCGCACATGAATGGGCAGCGCACGGGCAGTGATGATATCAGCGTTGTGCGTAAGTACGTTTAATGTACCGCCGCCGACAGTTCCTGCACCTATTAAAGCAACATTTACGGCGTTTTTCCCTAATTCAGACATGATATCATCCTCCTGCTAAAGTTTTTTATTGTGTATCGTCTGGTAAAAGCGCGCAAAAACGGGCTAAGTTAAGTTGGTATTATACCAAAAAATGCATGAAATTGCAATAGAAAAAGCCACTAAAACGGAAAAAAGCCGCGAAGGATTTCCTTCGCGGCCATCTATGGCAGGGATTAGAGAATAATGCAGATGATGCCACCGCCAGATTCGTTGACAATACGCTGCAAAGTCTGAGCCAGTTTTTCCTGCGCATTTTCCGGCATGCGACTCAGTTTACCGGCAATGCCCTCAGAAACCAATTCATGCAGGGATTTGCCAAAAATATTGGTCTGCCAGATCTTTGCCGGGTCATCCTCAAATTCGTCCATGATATAACGCACCAGATCCGCGCACTGCTTTTCTGTCCCAACCAAGGGGGTTACCTCGGTGCTGATATTGGTACGAATCACATGATAACTGGGTGCGGAGGCTTTTAGGCGCACACCAAAATGTCCTCCGGTACGGATCAGCTCCGGCTCCTCCAGGAACATCTCCTCCAAGCGCGGCTCAACCACACCATAACCCGTATCCGCTGCTTCGGACATGGCCGGACCAATCTTCTCCCATTCACGCGCACCTTTCACAGAGGTACGAACCAAGGACAACAAATCCGATTCTCCGGCAACAGGCTTGCCAGCATATTCGCTCAATACGGTCCAGAACAGCTCTTCCTGCGGTTTTAAGCTCACCGCGGCAACACCGCTGCCTAAATCTAACCTTGTCAGCTTAACACTTTGCGCATGTTCATTTTCACGCAACTGCTCCAGCATCTGGCTAACATCCCGCACACGACTGACCGAGGCAGCAGCACTATTAATGCCAGTCTCAAAGCTCTGGCGCAACCAGTGCTCACGGTCCAACTCCTCAACCCAACGCGGCAGGCTAACGTTAATGGCGGTAACGGGAAACTCGTATAAAGCGGCATTGAGCACATCAATAATATCCTCGCTGTCCATGCGGCTTACATCCAGGGGAAGCACAGCCACACCGGATTGCTCAGTTAGTGCATCCGCCAGCAGCAAGGTTTCCTCATCATCCGGATGGCTGCTGTTCAAAACAATAACAAAGGGCTTACCCAGTTCACGCAGCTCTTCGATGACCCGCTGTTCAGCAGGCAGGTAAGACTCGCGCTCAATATCGCCAAAACTACCATCTGCCAGGACGACAATACCCAAGGTGCTGTGCTCAGAAATAACCTTTTCCGTACCAATGGCTGCGGCCTGCTCAAAGCTGATAGGCTCATCAGCCCAAGGCGTATCCACCATACGCGGACCATCCTCATCGGAAAAGCCCCTTGCGCCATCCACAGCAAAACCTACGCAATCCACCAGACGCACACGCAAATCAATATCCGCGCCGTCCTCTCCTTCCAGACGAATGCCCACGGCCTCGGCCGGAATAAACTTGGGCTCAGCCGTCATAACCGTACGTCCAGAAGCACTCTGCGGCATTTCATCTAAAGCCCGGGCCCGGTCGCCCACATCTGTGATATGCGGAATAACCAGCGCCTCCATAAAGTGTTTGATAAAGGTGGATTTACCTGTACGCACCGGGCCGACTACACCGATGTATACATCGCCGCCAGTACGGGAGGCTATATCCTGATAAATGTTTGCCATCTGCTCCATCTGCTTTCCTCCGTCTGCGCCCTGCGGCGCACTTTTTCGTTGCTACATGATTATGTGCAGCGGGAGAAAATTATGACAAGCAGCAGAATACTCCTTAAAAATCAGGCCCACTCATGGGTACTGGCTCTCCCCATCAACTCATTCATAGCTGCTTCCGGCGTCTGTGTTTCATAGAGAATCCGGTACATTTGCTCAGTAAGCGGCATGGATATGTTTAGTCGCTTAGCCAGCTCATAAGTATATTCAGTGGCGTAAACGCCCTCCACAACCATACCCATTTCACTCAAGACCTGCGGCCAGGCCTTGCCGCGGCCAATGGAGCGCCCAGCGCGAAAGTTCCGACTGTGCATGGAGGTGCAGGTAACAATCAAATCGCCGATACCAGCCAGACCGGAAAAAGTAGAAGGATCGGCCCCCATAGCCACGCCCAGACGAATCATCTCCGCCAGGCCCCGCGTCATCAGCGCAGCACGCGTATTATCGCCCAACCCTAAGCCGGAGAGCACACCGCTCATCAGTGCAATAACATTTTTAACAGCTCCAGCCACCTCCACGCCAATCAAATCCGAATTGGTATACACACGGAAAAAACGGCTGCTAAATACAGATTGCACGCGCAGCATAGCCGCCTCGTCATAGCTAGATACGCAAACCACGGTGGGCATATCACGCGCCACTTCCTCAGCATGGCTGGGACCGGACAACACAACCACGGCGCGCCCCGGCAACTCATCCTCCAAGACTTGGGAAATGCGGCGCAGCGGATGCGGCACAAAGCCTTTGGCCACACTAACCAGTAGAGCATCCGGTCGTATAATCGTTGCAAAATCATGCGCAACTTGCTCGACAGCATGCGAGGGAACCGCAAAGACAACGATTTCCGCCTGTGCAACAGCTGTGCGCGTAGAAGACAAACTGATTTCCGGTGGCAGCAGAATATCCGGCAAGAACTGGCGGTTTTCACCCAGCTCGCGCATTTCTTCTATCTGCTTTTCATCAATACTCCACATGAGCACGTTATGCCCATTAAAAAACAGCAGGCGAGCCAGAGCAGTACCCCAGCTACCGGCACCAAGAACCGCAATATTTGCCATTGAACAGCCTCTCCTCTTATAAACTGGCAGACCGTAGTCTGCCTGATAAATCCCTGCTCTTGCCTATTCTTTCTCCTTATGGAGATGCTCCAGATGCTCCACAGCTGTTTCAAACACAGCGCGCACATGCTCATCATCCAGAGAATAAATCATGTGTTTTCCATCCCGCCGCGCTTTTACCAGGCCGGTATCCTTGAGCATTTTCAGCTGATGAGAGATAGCAGAAACCGTCATATCCAGCAAAACCGATAAATCGCCCACACACAGCTCACCCTGATCTAGCGCCCACAAAATACGTACGCGCGTAGGGTCGCTGATAACACGGAAGAAACCCGCTACTGCATCAATATTATGCTGGTCAGGTAGCACCTTTTTCCGCTCGTTAACAATATGGGGATGACAGGCATATATTTTATCTTCCATAATGATCTTCTCCTCTACTCTTTCAATTATGGTAAAATGTCGCAGGCTTGTCAAGCCGAATAAAGAAAAAACCTTGACAAATGGTGTTGATACGCATATAATGCAAGCAGAAACATTTGAGAAACTATTCAAATGAACAAACACTCAAATATGCACTATTTTTCAGTTGCGATAGAAAGGATTGTTTACCATGACAAACACACATGCGCACAGCCATGAACACAGACATGTGCACGAAGAGCAACATCAGCATACACACGAACAGCAGCCCCAACACCCCTCTGAACATACAGAGAACTGTATTGCCCATAAACACGAGCATAACGCCTGCTGCTGCCATAGCCATGCGCACGAAGAGCCGCATGCACACCATCACCATCACCACGGCGAAGGAGGAAAGCTACAGCGCGTGGAAATCATTGCCGCAGCCGTATTGCTGGCCGGTGGTCTGCTTTGCCCAGCAACGCTAGGCAGCTTAAAGCTGATCCTGTACATCGCCGCCTGGTTGGTAGCTGGGCTGCGGGTACTTATTGAAATGCTGCACAGCATCGGCGAAGGCAACCTGTTTGATGAAACGTTTCTTATGAGCATTGCCTCAATTGGCGCGCTGGTTGTCGGCGAAACACCAGAGGCAGCGGCAGTCATGCTATTCTTCCGCGTAGGCGAATTTGCCGAGGAGATGGCAGAATCCCGCTCCCGCCGCAATATTGCGCAACTAATGGATATTCGTCCTGACCAGGCCCGCGTTCTGCGCAATGGGGAATGGCAAAGCGTAGAACCCCGCCAGGTCAACATAGGTGAAACCATCCAAATCCTGCCTGGCGAGCGTGTGCCTTTGGACTGCCGTCTGCTGACTGGCCTATCTACGCTGGACACAGCGGCGCTAACTGGTGAATCCGTACCGCAGGATGTACAGCCAGGCGATCAGCTGCTGTCCGGCAGCGTCAATATCAGCAGCCCGCTCACCGCCCAAGTGGAGCAGGAATACGAGCTGTCCACAGTCAACCGTATCCTGCTGCTGGTAGAAGAAGCCACAGCGGCAAAAAGCAAATCCGAGCGTTTTATCACCCGCTTTGCTCGCTGGTATACGCCGGCAGTCTGCCTGGCCGCCCTGCTATTGGCAGTTATTCCGCCGCTCTTTGGACTAGCGCCTTGGCATAACGCGCTGCACCGTGCCTGCGTATTGCTGGTTGCCTCTTGCCCCTGCGCACTGGTTATATCCGTGCCGCTAACCTTCTTCGGCGGCATTGGCGGCGCTTCCCGCCGTGGCATACTGATCAAAGGTGGTGCAGAGCTGGAGCAGCTCGCCAAGGTAAACACAGCGGCCTTTGACAAAACCGGCACCCTAACCCAAGGAAACTTTGAAATAACCAGTATTTATGCAGTGGATGGCAATACCGAAGGCCTGCTACAGTTGGCAGCGCTGGCAGAATCCTGCTCCCCGCACCCGTTGGCAGCAGCTGTTCTTAAGGCTTGCAAAAGCACACCGGACAGCAGCCTGTTGCAGCAAATCCAGGAGCTGCCTGGTCGCGGCGTAAGCGCTATCTATGGAGAAAAGACATTACTGGCTGGTAATTTGCGGCTTATGCAAGAGCAGAAAATTACCGTGCCGCAAGAGCAGGAGCAAGCTGCCATTCATATTGCGCTGGGTGGCCAATATCAGGGCTCCATCCATGTTGGCGACCAATTAAAGGAAGGAACAGAGCAGGCTATTCGCGATTTACGTAAGCTAGGAGTAGAGCGCTGCCTGATTCTCAGTGGCGATCGCAGCGCTGCGGTTGAACAAACAGCCGCGGCCATCCAGATTCCCACAGCAGATATTCGCGCCGGTCTGCTCCCTGCAGATAAGCTAGCAGAAGCCGAACGCCTGATGGAAAACAGCGGAACGGTGCTGCTATATGCTGGTGACAGAGTGAACGATGCACCCTTCCTGGCGCGTTCTGATGTTGCCGTCGCCATGAGCG
>CALXSV010000188.1 GCA_944391235.1 uncultured Clostridia bacterium
GCCCTATACGCGAGATGCGCATCCTATGTATGCAAAACAGGGTGGCGTAGCGGCCATTAATGAGGTACGTTTTTCCCTCATTCATAACCGCGGCTGTTTTGGCGGCTGTAATTTTTGCTCCTTAGCCTTTCATCAGGGAAGAATGATTAGCACGCGTAGCCATGCCTCTTTGCTGCGAGAGGCGCGCGCCTTAACGCAGCATCCGCAGTTTAAGGGCTATATTCATGATGTTGGCGGACCCACGGCCAACTTCCGGCACCCTTCCTGTCAGCAACAGCTAAAGCGGGGGGTATGCAAGGGCAAAAACTGTCTTACTCCCCATCCTTGCCCCAATCTCAATGCGGATCATAGCGATTATCTGGCTCTGCTGCAAAAATTGCGTGCGCTGCCCGGCGTAAAAAAGGTTTTTGTGCGCTCCGGGATTCGTTTTGACTATCTGTTGCAGGACAAGTCAAATGCTTTTTTTGCTGAGCTGGTGAAATATCACATTTCCGGTCAGCTTAAGGTCGCGCCGGAGCATTGCATCAATAAAGTGCTGGATTATATGGCCAAACCACATCATGAGGTTTATGAGCGCTTTATGGCCAGATACCAGCAACTCAACCAATCCTATGCGAAGGAGCAGTATCTGGTTCCTTATTTGATTTCTTCTCATCCAGGCAGTACCTTGCATGACGCCATTGCGCTGGCTGTGTATTTGCATACGCAGGGTCGGCATGCCGAGCAGGTGCAGGACTTTTACCCAACACCAGGCACATTGTCTACCTGCATGTATTATACAGGGCTGGATCCGCGCAGCATGAAGAAGCTCTATGTACCGCGTTCTGCACAGGAAAAGGCCTTGCAGCGTGCTTTGCTGCAATGGGACAGACCGGAGAATCAACGTCTGGTGCAGGCTGCTTTGCTTAAAGCCGGACGATCCGATCTGATTGGGTACGGGCCACGCTGCCTCATTCGCCCGCCTAAAGACAAGTCGTCTGCTGGTGCAAAGCCGGCCAAGAGCCGGCAGGGACAGGCAGTACGCAGGGCTGGCCGCAATAACGCTGCAAAAGCAGGGACTACGCAGCTGCGGAAAAAACAGCATGATAGAAGGGGTTAGGGAAGGTATGAAGCATGTATTTGTCATCAATCCAGCTTCCGGCAGGAAAAATTGCTGCCCTGAGCTATGTGGGCAATTGGAAGCGCTGTTTGCTGCCGGCAAAATACCGCCGTATGAAGTTTACGTGACTAAGGGCAGGCTGGATGCCATGCATTTTGTACAGTCGTATTGCGCTACCTGTAGTACGCCGGTACGCTTTTATTCCTGCGGCGGGGACGGTACGTTAAACGAGGTTGCCTGGGGAATTATGGGACAGGAGCATGCTTCCTTTAGCTGCTATCCTTGCGGTAGCGGCAACGATTTTGTCAAATACTTTGGTGGTGCGGAGCGCTTTCAGGATGTTGCAGCGCTTATGGCTGGTCAAGAAATGCAAATCGATATGATGCGCGTTAATGAGCGCTATTGCGTTAATGTTTGTAATTTCGGTTTGGATACCGTGGCCGCGCAAACGATTAGCCGGGTTAAGCGCAAACCCTTTCTAGGCGGTAAAACTGCTTATTTGATTGGCGCTCTGAAGGCCTTTTGTACAGCAATGACCACGGAATGTACGTTACAGGTGGATGGTGAGGATATCCTTTCCGGCGAAATCCTCCTGTGTACCATTGCCAATGGCTCTTACGTGGGCAGTATGTTCCAGTGTGCGCCCTATGCGCAGGTCAATGATGGATTGCTGGAGTTCTGTGTTGTTTTGCCTATCTCTCGTTGGCGTTTTGTACGGATGATTCAGGATTACATACATGGCCGTCATCTGGAAAAGCCTAGCTTCCAGCCCTATGTCATCTATCGCCGCTGCCGCAATATCATCTTGCAGCATCCGCAGGGAATTTCCATTACCGTGGATGGGGAAATTTTGCACGCCACCCGCTTTACGATTGAGGTTTTGCCTGCTGCACTGCGTTTTGCCGTGCCTGAATAGCGTATTTACCGGCTTTGCGATTAGGGTCGTAGTTTAAAGGTTTTGGGCGCCAGCCGGTAGGCCAGAATCAGACCCACAACCACATAAAGAATGCAGAATGCAGATATGGCCGTACCAAAAATCAGGGTAGGTACCTGTTTGCCAATGGCGATATAGCAAATAATATAGGTAAGCCAGTTGGCAATACTGAAAGCAGCACTTTTGGTTTCTACATTGATATTATAGGGTTGTAGCAAGTAATATAGCACCATGCTATGTACAGAAAAGAAAATAGACATAGCGATAATGGAAACAAATAGCAGAAGATAATTGAGCGGCTCAGTGGTGCCGCCAGTAAGAAGCAGCAGCGCTGGCAGGCCCAGTGCAATTACCGCGCCTGGCATGAGATTGATGGCAATGATATACTTGAGTCGCTCGCGGAACAAGGATAAAATGACCTCTGGTTTACGGTAAAAGCGGTAAGCCAGCATGCTGTGGTCGCAATTCATAAACATAGCCTGGGTAATCACATTGCCGCGGTTGATTAGATACATGATAAATAGAAAATAGGGTAAAAAGGTCAGCATCAGATTATTGATTTGCCGACTGATATCAGGTAGGGCCACGCTCATTACCGCAGTGACCACAAAGACGGCCAGGGCAATCAGGGTAATGCGTTTGGCTGAGCGTGTTAGCAGCTTGGAGTGTCGCTTCATAAATAGCTCATTGAAATATTTGTAGCCGGATTTATCGCTGCTTTGCGTGGCATCCATGCTGATTTTCTTTTGATAATTGGCCTGTGTCACTTTAGCCGCATTCTGGGTGTTCATGGCAAAGTTGCCCGGTGTAAGCAGAGTCTGACATAGACGGCGGTAATGGCGGTATTTCAGAACATATAGCAAAGCGCATAGACCGGCGATTATGGACAGGGCTGTTAAGGCCATAAAGATTTGTTGGTTCATCGCATATCCCAGCGCTGGGGGAACGTAGGCCAGAATCAGACATATCCCCGTACCGCTCCAGACAATGGCGGTGGGCAGATTTTCATTGCGTACCTTTTCTCCCTCCTTAGCGTCATGTAGGGAAAAGGCTGCTACCATCAACTTTACTGAGCAGACCAGCAGCGGCATACTCAGGCAGAGCAGGGGAGAAACCCCGGCCTTTGTTCCAAAGATTAGCGTAAAGGGCAAAAAGCCTATCAGCATTTTCAGCAAAAAATACAGGTAGTTAACCAGCGTATAGGCCCTGGCATCCATACGCATCAAAACGATGGCATAGAATTTATCCTTGCTAGGATTGAACAGGTTGGTGTTTAAAAAGCCACCGATAATGGTTAGAAAAAAGAAAATATGTACAAAACTGTCAGCTGTGGCTGTAGGCATAACCATACACAGGCTGAATACCATGAGCAGCACATACAGCGCCTTGCCAATAAAGGCGGAGCATATTTCAATAAGAATGCTGATGATATTGGCAAATTGTTTCAAGCCTGCATCTGCATACAGGGATTCCGGTAAAAGCTTTTTGATCAGCGGTAGAGCCTTCAGCGCATAGATAATACCGTTTGTTTTATAGGTGTTTTTCAGCCTAAAGGAGAGCACAAAGGTTTTAAGCATCTTCACTCCCCCTTAATGCGGCAATAATTTTATCCTTAAAGGCTTCATTATCCAAATCCGCCTTTTCTATTTGTGAAAGTATGCCTTGATTGAGGATGACGATTTCATCGCATAAGTCCAAGGCCAGCTCCATAATGTGCGTAGAAAAAATAATAATATGCTCGTTTTTGATATGGCGCAGCAGTTGCTTCATTTCATCTGCTACAACGATATCAAAGGAGGTCAGTGGCTCGTCCAGCAATAAAATGCTGGGATTGGCAATAAAATTGACGAGCATTTGCATTTTGTTTTTCATGCCATGGGAGTAATCCTTGAGCAGCTTGTCCCGGTCCTCCACGGCAATCTTCATCAAGTCAAAATAATAGTTGATGCTTTGATCGTTGCTTTGCTCCTTTTTATTGATATCAAGAAAAAATTTCAGAAATTCGCGCCCGGTAAGAAATTCTGGAACTACTGGCGTGGAGAGCACATACCCGATATCGTTGCTGCCAATTGCGCGCAGGCTTCCGTTTTCCTCAATTTGCACGCTGCCGCCATCTATTTTGATATCCTCGTTGATGCAGTTAAACAGCGTGGTTTTACCTGCACCATTGCGTCCCAGCAGGCCATAAATTTTCCCCTTCTCAAAAACAAAGGAAGCGCCGCGCAGTACCTCCTTATTTTCAAAATTTTTCTTTATGTCCTTGATAAGTAGTTTCATGCTTGTTCCCCCTTTAGAAACGTAGTTGACTGTATTAAAACAGTCTCTTTTAATCACTTGCCTACCTAAATGTAGTCCACGTTTTGTGGTAAGTCGATGGCGCATGGTCGCGCTGTATCATCCCCCACCCTAATATAGCATAAACAGACAGATTGCGCTACTCATAATTAATCTAGTTGTCGTCCATAGGAAAAATAGCAGCTGCGTAAGGGGCAGCTGCTATTTGTCATGCGGTTGGTATATCCACCTACCGTGCGCTATGCTTTGATTTGTTTTTTCGCCTTTTCCATAATCGCCGCTATATCCTGATTCCAAATATCCAGGCCCTCAGCACAAATCATACGCGTGTTTTCAATACCCAGCATGTGGGCCAATCCTTTGATATAGTCATAGCCAAAGTTATTTTCTCCAATATACCCACCAGCAGTGGTGACATAGATTAGCTCCTTGGCTCGACATAGCCCCAGCGGACTTCCACTCTCGCTATAGCGGAAGCTTATTCCGCATACGCAGATATTTTCCAGATATATTTTCAGCAAAGCAGGAAACTGCAAGTCATAGTAGGGCGCGCCAATGATAATGCTATCCGCCGCAGCAAATTGATGTGCTGGGGCAAACAGAGGATCTTCCAGCTTGCCTGCTTTGAGCAAGGTTTCTCTCTCCTGTAGATGTTTTTCTGTTAACGGCTGCAAGGCCATGTTCTGTAAATCCAGCTCTTCTACCTCCTCCTGATAGGTGGAGAAGAGGGTATCGCACAAAACCTTGGTGCGGGAATCCTTGCGGATGCAGGAATTGACAAATAAGATACTCATGAATACATACACTCCTAACTTATTTATTTCTACGGTGTTATAGCAGGTTCTTGCTTGCTTGTCCTGCTAGAGCCGTTAGATGCACAGTGAATAACCAACAAAAGAATTATAGCATAAAATCCACTATTCTGTCTCTTGTCTCTGCGCACAGCTTGGTCTGGTATCTAGCAGTAAATTATGCATTTTGGGCTTTGAGTCGTTTATAGATGAAAAACCCTGCTGCATACAGAAAAATCAGCAGAAGGCTCAAATAAAGCATGATAAGCTTGCAGTTATAAAGATTCATAGCGTCTATCACAGTGAAAACCAGAATGGATATGCTGATAATGACCAGGCTTAGTATATACGTATAGCGTCCTGCTTTATCACGAAACAAAATGTTTCTTTCATCCTTCCTTTCGATATCTTGGGCTTCCATCCTTTCACGGTAGCGCACAATACGTTTTGACCTGCTCCAATAGAAGTATTTGCTTAATAGAGCAATACCTCCGCCCAATCCGCCGCCACTCAATCCAGCGAATAGACTGCTTATTTTATCCTTAGACAGAATGGCTGCTGCAAGAAAGAGTAAGCCGCATAGCATATAGCCTATACCAATCCATAAATTTTTTCTGCTCATGAGGAATTTCCCTCCCATAAAAAGATTTCTTCAATCGGTTTGCCAAAGAATGCGGAGATTGCAAAAGCCAAATCTAATGAAGGATTGTATTTACCGTTTTCAATAGAGCTGACCGTCTGCCTGGATACACGGAGGGCATGGGCAAATTCTTCTTGGCTTAATCCCTTCTCTCGGCGCAGCATCTCCACATGGTTCTTCACGGCAACTCTCCCTAATCTTGACAAGTTTCCTTTACATTATTTTTAGAAAGGATTTTATCTGCAAAACGTAGTGGGATTTTAGGGTTGTGTTCGCTGCTGTTCGGAGAATGTAAAGCTAGGCAGATACATAATCATCAGTAAAAAAAGGAGGTTTCGTTTCAGCATTGTTTTTTCTTTCCACAGTTTTATAGGTGAGATGGTAAAATTTTTACAGGTGGAATATTGGGTATCGTTTATCAATACAGAGTCTGCGTAGCTGCTTATTTAGTCGGCACAAACAAACGGCCACCCTGAAATCATGCTCATCACGCTATAATACCTCTATGTATTGAAAACAACGTTTCCTATATAGAATAAAATTAATATATGTAGAGGGTAGAATATATAGAAAAAATATTTTAGTCGTAAACCACGCTGCCCGTTATATCCCAGCATAAAGGGTAGGGCAGCAATCATAAACCATTGATAGTTTACCGTGAAAAGACTTTCAATACCTGTAATACCTAACCAGTTAAAATCTAGGATTGCTCCGTTGATAAAGTCAATAAGATCAGCAAGCACGCTTAATCCATGGACGTATAAAAAGTAGGTGAATCTGTTTACAATATTTAGATTATAAAGTAAAAAATATATAATTACAAAACTTAGATACCCCCAAGTAAGCTTTTTCCTGGATTCTTTGCAAAGATAGAGCACTATACCTAATACTACATATGCAATACCTCCTTCTAGAAGGAGTATATTGCCAAACACAGTAGCAAGAATATAGGCGATTTCTTCGTTCATATTTGTAGTATTTAGTAAAAGAATTATTAGTGCAATACTAAAAATTTGCCAAGCTATGTACAAGAATAAATACTTTCTAAATTTTATGCTTTTTTCTCTATAGAGTTCAATAAGATAGATGATTATACCGATTGTAAGTAATGTACGAAAAAAATTTTCTTCAATGGTAGCGTAATAGTTTTGGAAAGTGAAGATTCGCTGGGTTATAACTGGTAAAATAGACATGAAAATGCTAAAGCAGTATAGTCTGAATAAATAATCGGTTTTGTTTTTTGTATAAGAAAAGCCCCAGGTAAGACAGAAGATAAACAGAGGTGCTGAGAGCCTGCCAATCCATCTGAAATATAATGGAGCCCCAGGGATAAATATGCCGATGTGGTCAATCACCATAAAGATGAGGGCAATACTTTTAAGGTTGGTTATATTCATGGCTACCTCTTTAAGCATAATTTTGTTATTGTGTAAAGCCTTGTCTTTTAAAAGACAAGGCTTTACACAATAATAGATTATCATGGGTGATTAGTAATTTAATTAATAAATATAACCAGAAAAATTCATATAGTCGCCCGCAAACCGTAAATATACGTTGGTCGTTGTGGAATAACCACTACCGCACCAAAGATCAGTTGTACTCGAATCCGCAGAAATTGTTGTGCTGTAATAGGTTTTTAAACGCGTCTTTAATTTAACCGATAAATCATGCTCCGAATAGTTGTTTACCTGCACACGATACTGTGTACTACCATTGAAAAGATAGTTTGTATATAATGTTTGATAATTAGTTACTCCTTCAAATTCCAATTTGCCATCTGTTGAGACATCCCATGTCGTAGAAGGCATCTTAGTTCCTTTTATTGCCATACCTGTTCCTGGTTCAACTGTCGTTAATCCAACGAGTGTGTCTGATTTACTTGGAGCAAAAGCTGTTACTGACAGTACAAGCATCAGGACACATACGGAAGCAAGCAATAATATCCTTTTCATTTTATATACCTCCTTATATAGTCTATGGGATAGGGAATTTCCCTTTTGTGGTCACGCATATAATTTAAGGCCAGGTTTCTGACAATTACCATCATATATGCCTTGTTTTTTCAGCATCGGTATATTTTGACAAGTGCGGTTTTGCGAGGATGATTTGAAAAGCGGTTTGTTCAATGTCCTCTGCTAAATGTTCATCCTGTAACAGCGAGTGCGCATAAAACACTAGCGTATCCTTTGCTTGGAAGAATAAAGCTTCTATAGTTTTTTCACTTGAGATGTTTTCATCTGGAGAGAGTAAGAGCAGCAATACGTTTTCTTTCCTATACTGAATACTTAAGCCCGTCACTAAAAAATAATTTTAACTAAATATCCAGCTAAATACAAGTACCTGAGAAAGAAATAAAGGAAAAGTATTGCAGAGGCTTCATAATAGCAGCCTTTCATGCTTATGCTGCATAAGGCAAATATTTGGCAGATACAAAATGGATAGGGCTTCTTGCATATAGTCTGATTTTCCGTTATACTAAAAACATTGTTTTTCTAAAGCGGATATGGTACATGCAAAATAAAAAATAGGCAGGGTGGAAAAAATGAAGGTAGAAAATGAGGTCTTGGAAGCAGTGCGTGCCACCTTTTGTGCGGATCGTTTTGCTACAGAAAATGGCATTGTGGTCGATGCGGTAGGAGAGCATTATGCGAAATGCAGTTTTGCTGTGGAAAATCGGCATAAGAATGCTCTTGGCGCTGTGATGGGTGGGGCATCCTTTACGCTGGCAGACTTTGCCTTTGCCGTTGCCTCCAACTGGCAGAGTCCTGGGACCGTATCGCTAAGCTCGAATATTACCTATGTGGGTACTGCCCGGGGTGAACGACTGATTGCAGAGGCGCATTGTGTAAAGGATGGCCGTACAACCTGCTATTATCGCATTGATGTGCGCGATGATTTAGACAATCTGGTTGCCGTGGTAACAACTACCGGATATCATAAATAGAAAAATGTTTGCGCATTGTAAACTGGATATGCTTCAACATTATTCTGCATAGCATTTTGTTGAGAAATATTTATCATATGGTGAATAGAGGAGGACCGTAGGAATTTGTATACCAATACCTACAGTCCCATTATGCTTTTCTACTGTTTGGATAGTAGGATTAAGCTATTCAAAAATTAAGCCCGGCTTATTCGATACGTGCAGATATCGGACAAGCCGGGAAAAATTTTTATCCTTCAATTGGTTTTCTAAGCAAAACACGGGGCTGGTGGGGCGTATCCTGCTGTAAAAAGAGGGGAGAAATTCCCCTATGCAGGTTGCTTTAAGCGGAACGCGCCAGGGTCTCTACCTCTTCCTCAGAATGGGCGCATAGATGATTCTTGAGCATAAAAGCAGCCACACCGCCGGTCAGCAGGTTATACTTACCCTGAAAGAACCGAATGATAAAAGGAAGAAACAGCAGTGTTCCGATCATACATACCAGCATGTCCTGCATGGTGTCGCCAACTCCGGTAAATTGTACACACTGCAAATCACGGCCTACAATTGGGGAAACCGTGTACTCCGCCAATTCAAACAGCCCGGCTACTGCCATGGAGGCAAAGAATACAAATACAGCTGCTGTGGCTGGGCTGTGCTCGTTTAGGCTTCGTTTACGCTCGAGAATCAGATATAAGGCCAGCGCCAGCATAGAGACAAAGACACCGGATAAAGTATGAACCAGCTTGTCATATCCGGGGATAAAGGTGTATAATTGCGCTGCACCGCCTAAGCTATAGGCCAAAAAGGCAAAAACATAAATCCAAAAATTCAATATATTGCTTGGCTGCCAGTGAAAGATTTTATGTACAGCCCAGATACCGGGATAGAGGATAAAGGTACTAAGCGGCAGGAAAAATTCATAGGCATCATGCCGCAGGGCACCTCTTATGCTCAGGAAAAGCCCAGTAGCGCCAAAGAGGAGCATTATAATATGTAAAGCTATACCATACCTGGTGTCTGTTTGTAAGCACTTTTCTTCCATAAATTTACTTACTCCTTTGCTGTCAGACTGGAGGGCTTACGCCCTGATTATAGAGTATGATAGCTGTCGCAATACAGATTGTCAATAAAAATATCGAAAAAGCGTTTTTATGTATATTGCAGCGCACCATGCAGTTGCTTGGTTCAGTGGATTGCTGGTGAAATTCAGCCTAATGCTAGCATTGGGGTTGGGTGCGCAACGTAAAAACATACACCCTGCTTTCTATGTATGCTTGGCAGGGTGTATGTTTTTACTCCGAAGATATGGGGAATACAGAGTACGTGATGTGTATTTCTACGGACGGATGCAAAATTTTCAAAAACCAGACCATGCCCACGCTTATTTGCCTGAGAAAACAGAAACAATATTGCTAGGCAAATACATAACAGGGCGTAAGAAAAGCCCCTTTCTCCTAGATTAATAGGATTCTTTAACCAGTATTATGCAGTAAATAATTGGTAATAATGGAAAGAAACTGCGAGACTGTAGGCTTCGTATTTAGAGCGTAACCTGCAATTTGGCAGATTGAAAGAGGATTTGTTTCCCATGCAATTGTCACGATTGTGCGAAGATTACGTTCTACCGCTTTCCAGCTTGTCCCGTAGTATTGCGCAACAGCCGCATAAATCTGCTTGGATACTAGCGTCAGTGCATCTGGGTTCTTTACAGCGATGCACACGGCACAGACGGTTTGTTTGAATCCTATATAATTAGGCGTAACCCCACAGCTCATAATCAGGCGGTTTGCCTGTTCTTCCACTGTGTCTTCTGTAATATTGCTCATATTGTTTTGGCTAGTATTTCCAATAGATTGTTGATGACCATGATGAAACTTTGCTTATCTTCCGCTGACATGTTGTCGAACCACTCCATTCCTTTTATTAATAAAAGCGTTATATTCAGTTGGTCCGGTTCACTCTGCTCCGAAAGTAAGACGCTGGCTGGTATCCCAAGATTTTCAGAGATGGTATCTACTGTATCCAAAGTAGAGCTTTTCTCACTCTCAATATTTTGTAGCGTGGATTTGGATATACCAATCTCCTCTGCAAATTCTACCAGGGACTGCTCTCGGGATAAGCGCAATGTTTTAAGATTTTTTGCTAAATTTTGTTTTAAACGCACATTTTTCCCCTCCTCAATTCAATAATAAAGGGCATAAGTAACAAGATACAGGATGACTTTATGGAATTGTGTATCTTTATTCTGGCATATGCCTATAAATTTAGACATATTGTGTAAATTGTATATTTTTTGAACTCCTTTCCGGAATGAAAAACAGCTGAGTACAATAAAGGGAAGTCTTTTTCTGAAATTTTTGCATATCGTGCCGAAGAAAACGCAATTTTCATTGCTGGGATAAAGTAATTATACAGCAGGCTTTGCTGATCGGAGCGCAAAGCTCTTTTGCTACATGTGCCCATATTATTTTAGCGCAGTTTGCGGTCAAAGGGTGTGCCAGGAAGTATCTCTTGTGCAAATACCCTTTTCACGCTATAATTAAAATATAGGTTTTTTGTTTCTTATCCTCCTTTTATCGGGAGGATGAGGTATTTTTACGTGTAGTTATATATTATTGTAGAAATTGTCTTTACGTTTAAGGAAGGTTTTTATGAGCAATGAAAAAAAAGCCACGCCTATTTCGGTGCAGGCCCTTAAGCGGATGCCGCATTACCTGCAGTATCTGAAAAAGTGCCAGGAATCCGGCGTGCTTACGATTTCCGCTACGGTTATTGCGCGCGATTTGCAGTTGTATGATGTGCAGGTGCGCAAAGATCTGGCTGCCGTTAGCAAAACCGCAGGCCGGCCAAAAACCGGATTTGTGGTTGCAGAGCTGATTCACGACCTGGAAGATTATATGGGCTATAATAATGTCAATGAGGCGATTCTGGTCGGCGTTGGCAATCTGGGCCGCGCACTTTTATCCTACAAAGGCTTTGACGACTATGGTATCAAGATTATCGCTGCGTTTGATAATGATGTACGCTTGGCAGGAACAGAGGTAGCGGGGATAAAGGTTTTTGCTTGTGATAAGCTCATTGATTTGTGCCGTCGTATGCATGTACATATTGGAATTATTACCGTGCCAGATGTGGCTGCGCAGGAAGTTTGCGACGCCATGGTTACCGCTGAGATTCGTGCTATCTGGAATTTTGCGCATGTGAATTTGCAAGTACCAGAGGGCATTATGTTACAAAATGAAAACATGGCAGCTTCTTTGGCGCTGATATCCCGCCATTTGCGTGACAGCCGTGAGAGGGGAGAAGAGGTTTGAATATACAACATTTAAAATATGCGGTGGAAGTAGAAAAGACCGGCTCGATTACCCAAGCTGCAGAAAATCTTTATATGGGACAGCCTAATCTTAGTAAGGCGATAAAAGAGTTGGAAAACAGCGTAGGCATTACCATTTTTAAACGTACGCCTAAAGGAATTGAGATAACAGCTAAGGGAAAAACCTTTCTCAGCTATGCTAAAAACGTGCTGCTGCAAATCAATGAGATGGAGTCGTTGTATAAAACGGATGATCCGGATAAGCAGAGTTTGTCCATTGCAGTGCCCCGCTGTAGCTATATTACGCATGCCTTTGCTAGCTTCAGCTCCACCTTAGATATGGATAAGGAGTTGGAAATGGATTTTGTGGAAACCAATTCCATTCAGGCGATAGATTTAGTAGCGGAGGGACGCTGCAATTTGGGCATCATCCGTTATCAGTTATTGCACGAGGCTGCTTTTTTGAAATGCATTCAGGAGAAGAGTCTGCGCTCCTCTGCCTTATACCAGTTTGAGTCTTTGGCGCTTATGCATGCTTCTCATCCGCTGGCTAAGACTGCACAGCTCAATTTTGAGGATCTTTCCGATTATATTGAGATTTTGCATGGCGATTTAAACATACCTTTTGCTGGGAATGCGCTTGATTTGCCGCAATGCCGGCCGGCAAGGAAGCATATTTATATTTATGAT
>CALXSV010000189.1 GCA_944391235.1 uncultured Clostridia bacterium
GCATATTATGCAGATGCCGTTGCTTGGGCAGCAGAGAATGAAATTGTATATGGTTATGACAATGGTAGCTTTGCCCCTGAGCAAAAGCTGACGCGTGAGCAGATGATTTCCATTCTGTACCGTTATGCCCAATTCAAAGCCTTTGACGTATCGGGAATAGAGGATGTAGATCTTGCAAATTATACGGACTACGCGCAGATTTCCGACTATGCCGCTCCTGCCATGCAGTGGGCCTGCAGTACAGGCCTGCTTACCGGCAATACGCAAAGTATTATGCCCGGGCAGATAGCTAATCGTGCTCAGATAGCCGCTGTTATGATGCGCTTTTTGGAAATGTAATAGCTTTTTACTGCTTTTATATCGCATTAAACAAAGGGCTTTCTAGCGCTTGGCCTGATAAAAATCGGGTCTAGCTTACAAAGATTTAACCTTGCTGCGGTTTTGCAATTTACAAACTAATATTAGTATAAATATAGAGCAGGTAAGCAAATCTTTTTCATTTTCATCTTCTTTGGCAAGCGGGCACACAATATAGCGTGTGCCCGCTTGCTTTGAATTTGACTGTATTTGTTTATTGTACGTTGGATGTAGTTTGACTGCGGGCAGTTAAAGACTGTCTTTTCCCTAGGATAAACGGATTATTTTTTCTTTAATCCTATACATCTGGCTGACGGTGGGGGAGTCCGGCGTTGTGATAAAATAAAGATACAGATGTAGGGGAGCATTACTTACCAAAAAGTCGATATAGACGGCTGTTACAGCACAAGCATATGCGGGCATAGGATTTACCGCAGCGGATAGTAAGGGAGGAAAGGGAATGAACTGTGCAATCATTGATATTGGATCAAACTCAATGCGTCTGACTGTGTATGAGGTGGAAAGTAGTAACTTTAAAATCCTTTTTAAGGCGAAGGCCATGGCTGGCTTAGCTGGATATGTGGAGAATAATCAGCTGACTACGGAAGGTATCGAGTGTGCTTGCCATTGCCTATTGGAATTCCACGACACTTTAAAGCTGTTGCACATTGAGCAGGTTTCTGTTTTTGCCACTGCCTCTTTGCGCAATATTGCCAATACACAGGCAGCGGTTGCGCAAATCAGCACAGCGAGCGGATATGCAATTGAGGTGCTTTCCGGTGCTGAGGAGGCCACATACGGATATAGCGGTGCAATGTGTGATTTGGCCATGACAGATGGAATATTTATTGATATTGGTGGTGCCAGCACGGAGATTGCTGTCTTTTCTGCCGGCCATTTAAACAACGCGGAAAGTATTCCTATTGGATCCCTCAAGCTATATCATGATTGTGTGAAGAAGATATTGCCTGGAAAAGGCTCTTTTGCGCGTATGCAGGAGCAGATTGACGGACAATTGCGTAACTGCTCCTTTGTGGAATCTGCGGCAAATGCACGTTTGGCCTGTGTTGGCGGGACTGCCAGAGCAGTGCTTAAGTTGGCGAGAAAGTGTTTCTCTTTACCTGCAACCTGTCGCAGCATTACAGCAGAACAGCTAGACGCATTGTGCAATATGCTATATAAGGTGGATAAAACTGCCATAGATTTGATTTTGAAAACAGAGCCGGAACGTATACACACACTACTACCCGGATTGATGATTCTGCAATATATAGTGAAAAAATTTGCCGCAGCCGAGCTGGTGATCAGCAAATATGGTGTACGGGAGGGATATCTGTGTCAGAGAATTCAGAGCGTGATTTAAACAGATATTTGTATACGCAAAACAGGGAATTAAGCTGGCTGCGCTTTAATCGGCGTGTTTTAGAGGAGGCGGCTGATGATTCTGTGCCTTTATTGGAGCGGCTGAAATTTATCTCCATTTTTACCAGCAATCTTGATGAGTTTTTCATGGTGCGTGTTGGCAGCCTGTTTGATTTATCGCTAGTCTCTCCACAGGAAAGAGACAATAAGAGTGGCATGAGCCCAGCAGAACAGTTGGAGCAGGTGTATCGTGTGATTCCCCAGCTGATTAAACATAAGGATGCTTTGTATGTGGCAGTACGGGAACGTTTAGAGCAGAATGGCATCTATGATCTAACAGACTCCACGCAGACTGCTGCAGAGCGCAAATATATAAATCAGTATTTTAAAACGCAGATACTGCCTGTGCTTTCTCCACAAATTGTTGATAGCCATCATCCTTTCCCACATTTGGGCAATAAGGCTCTATATATAGCTGCCATGCTGCGCGATAAAAAGGGCAATGCTTCCTTAGGCTTTGTCCCCGTACCAGAGGGCCTGCCCACCCTGCTTAGCATGCCGGATAATCCAGCCCGCTTTATTCGTATGGAAACGATTTTGCACCAGTGGGCTTCAAGTTTATTCGGTAGTTTTCACGTAGAAGATAGCTGTGTTTTGTGCGTAACCAGAAATGCCGATATCAGCTTTGATGAAGAAAAATTTGAAGATAGCGATACGGACTTTCGCAACCGTATGAGCAAGTTACTGAAAAAACGCTCAAAGCTGTCCGTCGTACGTTTGGAGCTGTCGGAAAAAATCAGCGAGGAGTTTCTGAAATTACTCAAAACCCGTATTCAGGTGGGCGCGCATCAAATCTATATTGATAAAGCGCCGCTGGATATGAAATATGTCTATGATTTTATTAACACGTTGCCGGCAGAGCTGTCTGCTCCTTTGCTGTTTACAGAGTACCACCCCCGCTGGCCAGAGGATTTGGATGCGCATGCCAGCATTATGGAGCAGGTGCAAAAAAAGGATAGGCTGCTGTTTTTTCCCTTTGATAAGGTGGAGCCTTTTTTGCGTCTGTTGAGCGAAGCCGCAGAGCGTCCTGACGTGGTTTCCATAAAAATTACCATATATCGGTTGGCCTCCTCCTCAAAAATTGCTCATATCCTGTGTCGGGCTGCGGAAAATGGTAAGGATGTGACCGTGCTTATGGAGCTGCGAGCACGATTTGACGAGGCCAATAATATTTCCTGGTCCAGACTATTAGAGGATTCTGGCTGTAAAGTCATCTACGGTGTGGAAGATTTTAAATGTCATAGTAAGATTTGCTTGATTACAATTCGTAGCGGAGGAAAGATTAACTATATTACACAAATCGGTACGGGGAATTATAATGAAAAAACAAACACTATGTACACAGATCTGTGTTTGATGACAGCAGCAGAAAGCATTGGTGTAGATGGTACCTGCTTTTTCCAAAATATGCTTGTGGGGAATCTAACCGGCAACTATGAGGATTTGCTTGTGGCTCCGTCAGGTATGAAGCAAAAGCTTTTGGAGTTGATCGATACGGAAATAGCCAAAGGATTAGACGGATATATCTGCATCAAGGCTAACTCCATGACCGAGCGTCGTATTATTGATAAGCTTGCTGAGGCCTCTGTGGCGGGCGTACAGGTACAGCTGATTCTACGCGGTATTTGCTGCCTGCGCCCTGGCATTCCAAATTATACGGAAAATATTCATGTAAGCAGTATTGTGGGCCGTTATCTGGAGCATGCGCGCATTTATTGCTTTGGCCGTGGCGCACAGGCACAGCTGTATATCTCATCTGCAGATTTGATGACACGCAATCTGAATCGCAGAGTAGAAATCGCCTGCCCTGTTTATGATGCAGAAATCAAAGAGCAACTGCTGCGGATTCTGCATGTGCAGTTAGAGGATAATGTAAAAGCCAGCACGCTGCTGCCGGACGGCTCTTACTGCCGCAAGATCAATACGCTGCATCCGGTTGATAGCCAGCGCTACTTTATGGAAAACTCTCTGCATAAACCCTACGCGGATCCAATAGAGGCACAAGATAGCAGCGGCTGCTGGTGGCGCAGGATCAAGCAGAAAGTGAAGCAGCTGTTTGCCCGGTAGCCGCATATATGGTGCTAAGGCGGAAAAAATCCCCCTGCATTTTCCCATTATAGGAATGTGCAGGGGGATTTTCGTTACAGTTTATTCTACTGCTTTGAGAGATTCTACCATGTCAATTGACTGAAGCTTCCGGTTGGCTGACAAATTGACTAGCAGTGAGAAGAGAATCGTTAATCCCGCGGCATAAACATAGCTCATGGGCTGTGCTGTGCGGCCAAACATCACCATGTCAATTTCTACTGTGAGTACGAGCCACTGATGCAGAAATTTGCCAACCACCATACCTAACGCAACCCCCAGTAGGGTAAGTAAGACATTTTCGCGGTATACATAGGCAGCCATCTCACGGTCATTAAAGCCCAGTACTTTGAGCGTAGCTAGTTCACGCAGGCGCTCGGTGATATTGATGTTGGTCAGATTATACAGCACCACAAAGGCCAGTGCAGCTGCGCAGATGATAATCAACACTACCGCATAATCCACGCTTTCCATGGATGAGGTCAGAGTTTCTCGGGTAGAGGCAATACGGGATACGGAGGTAATGCCGTCCAGAGAAATCAGCTCTGAAGAAACGGCGTTAGAAATGGCCTCGCTGTTTTCCGTATAGGACAGTAGGATGATATTATCCTCGGCTTCCTTGCCAAACAGCTGCTCATAATAGGCATCCGTAAGATAGGCATAGTGCATGATGTAATTTTCTGTGATGCCGGAGATGGTTGCTTCTGCACGTTCATCGCCGCTGCTGATAACCAACGTATCTCCAATGCCGAGGTTTAACAGCTCTGCTGCCTTTTCCGTAAGCACCAAGCCGCTGTCGTCTAAGTTCACTGGCTGTTGATCTGCTCTGCGTCTCAAATCGATAAAACCGTCCAATTCATCGGTATCGCTAACCACGAGCATATAGCCGCTTATGGTACGCGCCAGTCCTTCCATATCAATAGACGTTTGGTTGCAGGGAAGAAAACCTGCAACTCTGTCATCCTGTGCGAGATGCTCCTCTATCTCCTGGAGCTCCTCATCGCTATAGTGATTGACCAGCGAGGCTTGGGCATGATAGTCGTAGATTTCATCATACTGAATTTCCATGATATCGAGTATGGAGTCGCGCAGGCCAAAGCCAGTGACAATAAGCGCAGTGCAGCCAACAATACCCACCACCGTCATCCAAAAACGCTTTTTATAACGTAAAAGATTGCGCACCGTTACTTTGTGGATAAAGGATAGGCGCGTCCATATGGGACGAATATGCTCCAGCAATACGCGTTTACCTGCCTTGGGTGCGCGCGGTCGCATCAGCGTAGCAGGGGTAGCGCGCAGTGCGTTCATAGCAGCGGCCAGTACAGCCAGTATATTGCAGCCCACCGCAGCCAGGATGGAAAAGATGTAGATGGCCGGTTGCGGGGCAAAGACCAATCCAGGAATATTGTAAAGAATTTGCCAGGCTGTGATGATGACCCAGGGGATAAGCGTGCAGCCTACCAAAAGGCCTACTAAACTGCCAGACAGGGAGGCCAGCAGGCCATAGCCAATGTACTTCCACGCAATATCTAGCTTGGAATAGCCCAGCGCTTTGAGACAGCCAATCTGACTGCGTTGTTCTTCTACCATACGGGTCATGGTGGTCAGACAGACCAGGGCTGCAACCATAAAGAAGAGAAGAGGAAAAACTGTAGCCAAATTACCCATTCTTTCGGCATCCTGCTGGTAGCTGACGAAACCCGCATTTGCCGTGCGGCTGAGGATATACCATTCGCCTTCTTCCAGCTCATCAATGCTGCGGCGTGCGTCCCGCAGTTCGCTCCGTGCCTTAGTCAGCTCTGCTTCGGCCTCTGCCTTGCCTTCCTCATAGCTTACCAGGCCATCTGCGTATTCTGCTTCCCCATTGTTGAGCTCTATGTACGCGTCTGCCAGTTCCTGTTGGGCTTTTGCAGTTTCTTCTTCTAATTCCTTGCGCCCTTCTTCCAGATCCAAGAGACCTTGGTTGTACTCGCTCCAGCCATCGTCGAGCTGCTGCCGTGCCGTATCCAGCTCCTGTTTTCCTGCGCGGAGTTCTTCTTCCGCAGCATCCAACTCCTCTTGAGCTGCTGCCAGTTCATCCCAGCCCGCATCCAATTCCTCCTTAGCTGCGTCCAGCTCTGCCTTGCCCTCTGCCAGTTGCACCTCCGTCTCATCCAGAGTTATGCGTGCCGTATCCAGCTCCCGTTTGGCTTCTTCCAGTTTCTCCTCGCCAGCCGGAATAGCCACAGATAACTGAGCAATGGTGGTTTGCAGCAGCTGTACGGTATCCTCGGCCTTCTGCACGTCCTCCTCAGCTTTCTTATAGGCAGCAATTTCTTCCTCACTGGCGTCTTCACCCGGCACAGGTAACGCATCCAGCTGCTGTTGCGCTAGGCTGAGGGCGTCCTGTGCTGGTTGGAGTCCAGCCTCAGCCTGGCTGAGCTGAGTGCGATATTTTTCCAACTCTGCTTGGCCTTCTTCATAGTCCTGCATACCTGCATTATAGTCAGCCCAGCCTTCATCCAGTTCCTGCCTGCCTTGCGCATAGCTTTCATAGGCTGTATCATATTCGCGTTTCCCAGCCTGCCACTCCTCATAGCCTTCCTCATAACTGGCTTGCCCTTCCTGAAATTGCTCCAATCCATCTTGATATTCGGCCAAGCCATCTAAGTATTCTGCCTCTCCATCGTTGAGCTCTATGTAGGCGTCAGCCAGCTGCTGCTCTGCATCATCTAGCTCTAACTGGGCGTTTGCTACCTCTTGCTCTAAGTCGCTCTGGCCCTGGCGATAGTCAGCCCAACCATCGTCCAGCTCCCGACGCGCTTTGACTAGCTCTGAGCGCGCGTCCGCTAGCTCCTGCTCGACCTCCAGCTCAGCATCGGCATATTCCTGTTCCGCCTCCTCCAACTCAGCCTCGGCCTCTTCTCGAATGCTGTCCGCGCGCAACTGAGCTCGGACTTGACCAAAATCTTCATTGGCGGCAATCCATTCGTCAACTAGGGTTTCATATTCGCTTGAATAAGCGTTATATGCCTGGGCGTTTTCCAGTGTTAGGTAGATTTCCGTATACGCTTCCATGGAAAAGGCGTCAGCGGGCAACATGATAAAGCCGGCCACCGCGCCAGTCCCCAGCGTAGAGGTGCCGCGCTGAATGGAGAGATAGAGTGGAGATTGACAGGTGCCAACCACAGTAAATTGCTCCTGCACCAGGGCATCCTTATAGGTGGCATCGCCGGTATTAATGGAAATGCTACTCCCCAAGTCTGCATCCATAGCCGTGAGCAAGGATTCTTCAACCAGGCACTCGTTTGCCTGCTCTGGCATACGGCCGCGCAGCAGGTTGGGCTTGTTTATCCCGCTATCGCTGATGCTCAGCAGCTTTACCACCAAATCATTATCCGCCGCTGGGATGAGACCGTCTGCGGTATAGCTGCCTTCTACCATTTGTACCCCGGCCCGCTGGGACAGAGCTGTTATGTCCTCATCTGTAAGGCCCAGATTGGCAAGAATTTGGATATCCATCATGTTTTGCTCGTCCAGA
>CALXSV010000190.1 GCA_944391235.1 uncultured Clostridia bacterium
AGGCGCGACTGCTGGCAACGGTGTACAAGAACCGCTGTTAGCGGACGGTCATGTTGCTTTGCTGTGAGCTGCGTTAGGATTTGCGCGTGATTGGGGAGGGACGAGCTTATGTTAGCCATCGTTAACAGTTGTGCCTTGAATGGGCTTGCTGGCTACCGCGTCATGGTGGAAGTGGATGTTGGTGTGGGGCTTTCCGCCTTTGAAATTGTCGGGCTGCCAGATGCCTCAGTACGGGAAAGTCGGGAACGGGTACGTGCAGCCCTAAAAAACAGTGGCTTTGACTTTCCTCTGCACCGCATTATTGTCAATCTGGCTCCAGCGGAGATAAAGAAAGAGGGGCCAGCCCTGGATCTGCCTATAGCAATAGGCATACTGCTTGCCACCGGGCAACTACCGGATGGGGAATATTTGCAGCGTAGCGCCTTTGTAGGTGCCTTGTCTCTGGAAGGCAGTATTCAGGCCAGTAGCGGCGCGCTGGCCATTGCCGACTTTTTAAGCAACGAAGAGCAGATTTCCCGTCTGTTTGTAGCGGCTGATAATGCGGCAGAAGCAGCCATTATGCGTGGCATTGATGTGTTTGGCGTTTCCAGCCTGAAAGAGTTGGTCCAGATTCTTCGCGGCGAACAACAGGTTGAACCAGCGGTAACAGATATTGCCGCTTTATTTGCCCAGTCGTGTACGGATGCCGAGTCAGAGCCGGATATGTCGGAGGTGCGTGGCCAGCGTGCTGTAAAACGCGCTCTGGAGGTAGCGGCTGCGGGTGGGCATAACGTGCTGCTCATCGGTCCTCCGGGCAGCGGCAAAACCATGCTGGCGCGTCGGCTGCCGACTATTATGCCAGATTTGAGCTATGCAGAAAGCATAGAGGTAACGAAAATATACAGCATTGGCGGCAAACTTCCGCCACGGCAGGCTCTGATTACCAGACGTCCTTTCTGTGCCCCACACCATAGCGCCAGCTCGGTCAGTATTATTGGCGGCGGCAGTCGGCCTCGGCCAGGAGAGGTCAGTTATGCTTGTCATGGCGTATTGTTTATGGACGAGCTGCCGGAGTTCCGGCGTGATGTATTGGAGGCGATGCGACAGCCGCTGGAAGATCGCGTGGTTCGCATTGCCCGTGCTGGCGGACGTGCGGAATTCCCCGCTGCTTTTCAGTTGGTGGCGGCCATGAATCCCTGCCCCTGCGGCTACTATGGCGATAGCCTTAAGCCCTGTACCTGTACGCCTTATCAGCGTGCGCGCTATCTGGCGCGCATTTCCGGTCCGTTGCTTGATCGTATTGATTTGCATATTGAAGCACCGCGCATCAAGTATGAGGAAATGTCAGGCAATTCTGCGGAAGAAAGCTCTGCTGTGATTCGCCAGCGGGTGAGCAGGGCCAGGCAAATCCAGCAGCATCGCTTTGTCGGCAGTGCGGCCATGAACAATGCGGGTATGCGCCATGGTGAGCTGGAGCGTTATTGCCAGCTGGAGGATGGGGCAAGAGATTTGCTTAAGATGGCCTTTACCCGCTTGCAGATGAGCGGCCGGGCGCATGACCGTATTCTCAAGGTGGCGCGTACCATAGCAGATTTGGCAGAATGTGAGCGGATTTCCGCCGCGCACATTGCAGAGGCCATTCAATATCGAAGTCTTGACCGGGAGGATAGCCTATGACCTTTGCCTATCGCGTTTGTGCAGCTCCTATTGCCGGTATTAGCAACCGTAGCTATCGGGAGATCGTGATTTCGCATGGCGCTGATTTAGCGTATGGAGAAATGGTCAGTTCGCGTGCTTTGGTTTTTGGGAATGTAAAAACGCGTGAGCTGATGGATATAGAAGGGGAAGCCTCGCCCAAGCTAGTGCAAATCAGCGGCAGTGAGCCGCAGCATGTTCTCCGGGCCGCACAATGTGCGGTTGAACTGGGCGCGGACATGCTGGATTTGAATATGGGCTGCCCAGCTCCCAAAGTGGTGCGCAACAACGAGGGTAGTATGCTGATGCGCAATCCACATCTGGCAGCCGAGCTGGTTCGGGTAGCGCGGCAGGCTGGCGTGCCTGTGTCTTGTAAGATTCGTGCAGGTTGGGATGAGGAAAGCCGCAATGCTGTAGAGTTTGCCCGCTATCTAGAGGATGCGGGCGCTGCTTTTGTCGCTGTGCATGGCCGCACGCGACAGCAGTTCTACAGCGGACGTGCGGATTGGAGCATAGTGGCCGCGGTAAAAAGGGCGTTGTCCATTCCGGTTATTGGCAATGGAGATATTTTTACCGCCGAGGATGCTTTGCAAATGTTTGACCAGACCGGCTGCGATGGCGTGATGGTTGGCCGTGGTATGCTGGGGAACCCCTGGATTTTTGCGGATATTCAGGCTGCTTTGGCCGGAAATACACCGCCTGGCCGTCCACAAGCCGCGCAGATCGCTACGCAGGCACTGGCGCATTTGCAGCAGCATATTCGCCGCTCTGTCTACTGGTACTGCCAGAGAGAAGGAGATTCGCCGCAGCACCGTCTTATTGCCGAGGAGCTGGCTGTGCGTGCTCTGCGTGGACATTTGGGCTGGTATAGTAAGGGACTGCGCAATGCTGCGCGCCTGCGTTTGCGCATCAACGCCGCTACCAGTTATGCAGAGGTTGAGCAGCTGTTTGCCGAATATGTGCAGCAAGCAGATAGTGAAGCGCTGGCTGAGGATAAGGTATAGCAAAACACAGCAGATAATCCTTTTATCTGCTTGACATTGCATTAACAATAGCCTAAAATATACAAATTAGGGATACTGCGTTACAAGAGAAAGCGAGGTCATATCATGAGTGAACAGGAAGTCTTAATGACATTGGAAAGCCTGCGGCAGAAGGAAGAGGAGCTGGAACTTTTAAAAACAGTGCGTCGTAAAGAGGTAGCTGCCCGTATTAAACAGGCCATTGAATTTGGTGATATCAGTGAGAACTCTGAATATGAGGACGCCAAAAACGAGCAGGCTTTTATTGAGGGAACCATTATCAATCTGGAAAACATGCTTCGCCATGTTCGTGTGATTGACAGCGATAACCTGAGCAATGAAATTATCTCTGAATATTCGATTGTGGAGATTCTGAACCTGGACTCCAATCAGACCATGAAATTTCAGATTGTCGGTAGCGTTGAAGCCAAACCCTTTGAAGGTAAGATTTCTAACGATAGCCCGATTGGCGCAGCTGTGCTGGGTCATGCTGTGGGAGATGAACTTGAGGTGGCTGTCCCAGCTGGAACCACGCATATTAAAATTCTATCTATTGAAAAATAGCCAAGCCCAATACGTATTTAGATCACCGTTTTGATACATACTTGTATCAGGCGGTGATTTTTTTGATTTGGATACTGATTGCAGCATTTTTTATTGGCTTATGGTTTTATCCGGTATGCTTCGTTATTGAATATGAGCAGAGAAAAATTGGCGTATACTGGCAGCCTCATTTGCTAAATAGATTACGTATTACCTCCTTTAAGCTGTCCTTTGCCGTGCGCGAGGAGAGGCCTGGCAAACCCCGCTGGCGCTACTGGTTAAATGTAATACGTATGGCTATCCGATATATAGCCCTGCGGCAGCTGGATTTTCTGTTTATTCCAGGTTATGGCCATGTGAAATGTATAATCGCTATCCGCCTGGGCGATATTATTCGTAGTTGTATGTTTGCCTTGCATGCCCAGGCAGTAAAGGGCAGATAAACAAAGGAGGTTTTTTTATGGCAGAAGGTCAGGATATCAGCACGCTGATTCAAACAGCTATGCAGAGCCTGCGGGAAATGATGGACGTGAATACGGTTGTGGGCGATATCATTGAAAGCGACAGCGGTGTTGCTGTAATTCCCGTTGCAAAGGTTTGCTGTGGCTTTATTGCTGGCGGCGGTGATTTGGAAAAGAAACGTGAGCCCTTTTGCGGCGGCAGCGGCGCTGGCTTAAATGTGCAGCCTGTGTGCTTTCTGGTTATCAGCGGCGACCAGGTAAGAATGATTCCTATCTGTAATGCGACTGTATTGGATAAGGCAATAGAAGCGGTTCCTCTAGTGGTAAATCAAATTCAGTCTATTTTGGATGAAAAATGCGCAAAAACTGCTGCGGAATAGCGTACGGCTTTGCCCAATAAAAATAATCCTCCGAAAAGGAGGATTATTTTTATTGGAAATGGAAGATATATCGTTAAAATGTCATATGGCTATACTATATCTAGAAATAGCAGTGTTAGGAGGAGTATTTGTGAAGCGTTTTCTGCTCAGTATCTTTGCTGCCGCTACATTAATATGTCTATGCGCAGCCACCGCCTGCGCAATAGAAATTGACGCCTATTCTGCCATACTGATTGATGCATCTACTGGAAGGGTAATTTATGAGCAAAATGCCCACGAACAGCTACCGCCTGCTTCTACTACAAAGATTTTGACCGCCCTGCTCACATTGGAAAATATTGAACAGTTGGATGATACGGTTACAGCGCCGGATGATTTTGTTAATGTTGGTGAAAGCAGTATTTATCTGGAAGCAGGAGAGACGCTTACCTACCGTGATTTGCTCTATGCCCTGATGCTGCGCTCTGCCAACGATGCGGCACAGCTACTGGCGATTGGCGTGGCTGGTAGTGAAGAGGCCTTTGTGGATTTGATGAATCAATGGGCATCTGAGCATGGTCTTACAGAAAGTACCTGGCATAATGCGCACGGGCTGGACAACCCATCTAATCTGGTTTCTGCCTATGATATGGCCATGGTTAGCAAGGAAGCTTTGCGAAACGACTTTTTTAACCAATTAATTCTGGATGACAGCTATACCATTCCCCGTACTACTGAGCAGGGTGATACTACGGTTTATAATCATAATCAGTTTTTAGAGCTGTATGCATATGCAGATGGTGTGAAAACCGGATATACCTCTCTGGCCAAATCCTGTTTGGTTGCTTCCGCTACCAAGGAGGGTTTGCGTTTAATTGGTGTGATTTTGGGCGGCAATAGCGTCGGCTCCGAGGCTTCCAATTACTATCAGGAAATGGCAGAGTTGATGGATTATGGCTTTTCTATCTGCCAGGGGGTTACCGTTGCGCAGGCTGGCGATGTAGTAGATAATATCCGAATCAACAATGGGTTGTTAAATCGGGTTGCTGTTACGCTGGCTGATACCGTTTGCTTCTCCATAGCGGCAGAAAGCGATTATGAGCCCACTGTGGAGTACCAGTTGCCCGATAGCGTAGAGGCGCCGTTGCTGGCCGGCCAGGAGGTAGGAACGGCCGTCTTTACGGATGAAGAGGGCAATAAGGTGGAAGTTCCGCTGCTGGTTAATGAAGATGTGCCGCGTTACACCTTTGGCCTGATTTTTGGCGAGGCTTGGCATCGTTTTACTAATTTCTTTCTCTGGTAAGCGTTGGCTGCTGATAACATAAATCATCTTTCACCCGCATATTGTTATGCGGGTGATTTTTTATGTTAGATTGGATTTGGTTTTTGTTATTGGCTATTGGTGTAGTGTATGGCATAGCTACGGGTAATGTCAATGCCGTTACCGAGGCTGCCTTTGCTGCGGCTAATAATACGGTTGTACTGATTCTGGAGATCTGCGGTCTGATGTGCTTATGGCTGGGCCTGCTGAAGATTGCCGAGGCTTCTGGCTTGGTAGCTAAGCTGGGCAAATTGCTTTCGCCTCTGATTCGCAGGCTGTTTCCGGATGTGCCGGCTTCGCATCCGGCCTTTTCCTTCATTATGATGAATGCAGCCGCTAATCTGCTGGGCTTGGGAAATGCCGCTACGCCCTTTGGCATTAAGGCCATGGAACAACTGCAAACGCTCAATCCGCGCAAAGATACGGCCACGCCGGCGATGATAACCTTGCTGGTCATGAATACCTCCTGCATTACCTTATTGCCAACCATGGTGATTAGTCTGCGGGTATCTGCCAATTCTGCGGATCCAACAGCCATTATAGGGGCAACGGTTTTAGCCTCCTCCATTGGCTTATTGTGCGCTCTGCTGCTGGATAGCCTGATGCGGAAAAAACAGGGAGGCGCGTAAAACCATGGGATCCATTACCTTATACATAGTGCCAGCCATTCTGGTGCTTGTCCCTCTGCTGGGCCTACTGAAAAAGCTGCCTGTGTATGAATTGTTTGTCACTGGCGCGGCAGAGGGCTTGCGTATGTCCGTGCAGATACTGCCTTATCTACTGGCTGTGCTGGTAGGCGTAGCAGTCTTTCGTGCGTCCGGCGCTTTTAATGCCATTGCCGACTTAATCGCACCGCTTACGAATTTGCTGGGCATTCCTGCGGACGTACTGCCTCTGATGCTCATGCGTCCCCTGTCTGGTAGCGGGGCACTGGCCATTGCCGCCGATATTATCAATACCAGCGGGCCGGATAGTTTTACCGGTTTGTTGGCCTCTGTGCTGCAGGGCAGTACGGATACCACATTTTATATTCTTTCTGTTTATTTTGGCGCAATTGGCATTACCCGCTATCGCTATGCTTTGCGCGTTGGCTTGACTGCGGATTTGATCAGTATGTTGGCCAGCTGCGTAATTTGTCACCTGCTGTTTGCCTAAGCTGCATTTGACAGTCGACCTCTGTTTTGATAAGATAGCATCGTGAGCATTCGTATAATAGCTCCGATTCGATGGCATCAGAGGTATAGAACATGAGAATTATGCACTTTGCCGGTGGCGGCGATATTGGTGGCGCCAAAACACATATTCTTTCTCTTGGCGCAGAGCTGGCTAAAGAGAATGCTTTTCGCTTGGTTAGCTTTCGTCCCGGCGCTTTTGCAGAAGAAGCGATTGAAAATGGTCTGGATGTGATTGTCGCCCCCCACGCTTGGAATCTGTTCGCCTGTTTTAAGCTGGCCTTGCAGGCTGTAGATGATTTTAAGCCGGACGTGCTGCACTGTCATGGTGCTAAAGCCAATATTATGGGCGTTATGGTTCGAAAATTGCGCCATATTCCAGTTGTTACCACTGTGCACTCCGACCCTAAACTGGATTACATGGGTTCTCCTTTGCGGCAGGTTTTATTTGGTACACTGAACAGCTTTGCCTTGAAGCATATGGATTTTTATATGGCTGTGGCTTCTACCATTGAGGAGCGTTTGATTGAGCGCGGTTGCGATCCGCAGCATATTTTTCGTGTTTACAATGGTATGGATTTTTCCACGGATGTGGACGAGCCTGTTGCAAGCCGCAATGCACAAGGCGATATTGTGGTAGGAATTGCCGCGCGCCTTACGCCAATTAAAAATATTCCTACCCTGTTACAGGCCTTTGCGCAAGCCTGGAAAAAGGATGCGCGCCTGCGGCTTAAAATTGCCGGCACTGGCGAGGAAGAGGAATCTCTAAAAGCGCTGGCACAGCAGTTGGGAATTGCTGAACGGGTTGATTTTGTCGGCTGGGTGAGTGATATGCGCGGCTTTTTCAGTGGGGTGCATATCAATGTGCTGTCCTCTTTTTCCGAGGGCTTTCCTTATTCCCTGCTCGAGGGCGCACGTGAGCATTGCGCAGCCATTGCTACGGCAGTGGGCGGTGTGCCGGAGCTAATTGTGGATGGTGAGACCGGATACTTATTTGCGCCAGAGGATGTGGATACGCTTGCCACTTATATGTGCCGCTTGGCCGGAGATGACGCTTTGCGCATGCGCATGGCCGAGCAGCTTTATCTGCGGGCAAAAGCAGGCTTTTCCTTACAGAAGATGTGTGAGACGCAGAAGATGGCCTATGAAAAGGTAATTCGCCGCAGTAAAATGCGGGGTATCCGTCAGGGGGCGGTTATCTGCGGTGCTTATGGGCGGGGAAATGCTGGTGATGAGGCGATTTTGCAGGCCATTGTCAGCCAGATGCGCTCCATTGATGCGGATATCCCCTTGACTGTGATGAGCCGCCAACAGCTGGAAACGCGGCTTAAGCATCGTACAAACGCCATTTATACCTTTGATATCTGGAGATTTATTCGCATCTTGCGCAAAACCAAAGTCTTTATTAATGGCGGTGGCTCGCTGATTCAGGATGTTACTTCATCTCGCTCCTTGTATTTTTACCTGTTTACTTTGTGGGCGGCGCGCATCTGCGGTTGCCGGGTTATCATGTATGGTTGCGGAATTGGACCAATTACACATAAGCGCAATATTGCTATAGCTGCGCGTATCCTCTCCGGTAATGTAGACATTATTACCCTGCGCGACAGCTACTCTTGGCAGGTGCTGGCAGATATGAAGGTGAGCCGACCGATTATCCAGATTTCAGCTGACCCTACGGTTACTCTGCAGCGTGCGGACAACGCGGCATTGCGGGCCGCCTTTGCCAGAGAGCATATTCCGGAGGATAGACCAAAGATTGCCTTTTGTTTGCGCAACTGGTCTGACTTTTCCCAGCCGGCGGTTATTGCCGAGGTTGCGGATTATGCTTGGGAGCGCTATGGTTTTTTGCCGGTTTTTATTCCCGTAGAGTTGCCGCATGATGTCATGGCAGCGGAGCGCACCATTGCCTTTATGTCCGCGCCCTACCATGTTTGCCGCCAACGTTATACAGTGGAGGAGTTGATTTCCATGTTAGGCTCCATGCAGATGGTGGTAGGTATGCGCCTGCACTCTCTAATTTTTGCCACACTGGGACAGGCACCAGTCATTGGTTTATCCTATGATGTAAAGGTAGATAGTTTTATTCATGATATTGGCTCTACCGCCTGCGTGCCCATTCGCGATATTGACAAAGAGAAGATTATTCATTTTATTGATGAAATTGCCGCCGGAGGCTGCGCTAGAACCCGTGTTGGGCTGGAGCGTTTGCAGCAGGGAGAAGCCATTAACATTGCTGCGGCGCGCAAATTATTGGAATTATAAGTAGGGGGATGCTGTAGAAAAGCAGTTGCAGGATGGCGATTGTGAGCCTGCTGCTGCTTTTTGCATGTATCTTTGTCGCGGATTGCTCCATCAGCTGCTTATTTTTAACTGCTTCATTGCGGGAAATAAAAAAATCGGCTATGCTGGAAATAGGAGGTGTTGAATATGGCAAATGAGGAGAGCAAGGACTTTAACGCCATGCTGCATAAAGATAATGGAATGCCTAAGATACAGATTGTGCGTGATGCAGCCACCATTGCCAAATACGGCGGAGAAAAAATGTTTTTGGCTCCGCCTTTGACCTATGATGCCATTATGCGCCAGGTCCCCCATGGCAAGCTGTTAACCGTAGGTATAATTCGTAGTTATCTGGCACAAAAGAACAACGCTGATTTTACAGATCCGATTACCGCGGGCATTTTTGTTTCGCTTGCCGCCTGGGCTAGTCACCAGCGGCAAGGTGATGAGACCCCTTATTGGCGCATTCTAAAAGCACAGGGAGAGTTAAATCCCAAATATCCCGGTGGTATTGAAGCGCAAAAGGAAAAGCTACAGGCTGAAGGCCATACCATTATTCAAAAGGGCAGAAAAAATATCCGCTATTATGTGCAGGATTATCAGGCCGCACTTTTTGCTTTGCAGTAGGATTATGCCAATCTGCTGCTCTTTGCAGAGCAAGACTTGTGGGCACAAGGACTGTTGTCAAGACAGAGAAGAAAAAAGAGAACGCCACCCGTATTTACCTGGGAACGTTCTCTTTTTTGTTTTTAGGTGGGCATGGCTAGTCCTGTGTCCGCTTGGCTTTGGTGGCAAACAGACGAGGGCGTTTTTTTTCCACTGGCTGGCTAGTCTGCGGATAGGGATGCAACTTAACCAGATAGTAGATAACAGCCAGCAATAGGGAAAGATAGAAGGATGAGTTGGGTCTGCGCAGTACCCCTGCTGTATTATAAGCATAGGCTAGCGCTAGGCAGAAGGCAATGCCAAAGGCACCGGCATCCAACGTAAAATATTTTTTGGCATCCTGCGTAAGCGCTTTTACGATTAGGAAGATGAAGTAGCCGATAAAGGCAATCATCATCACCAGTCCCACTGCGCCATAGAGAAAGTAGATGCCGTGGAAGTCGTTTTCTACATCATATATTGTGTCCTTATAGCTCATACGAGCCAGCTCCATGCCAAACACCTTGGATAGTGGTGGATGCTCCTGCTGCAATAAGCGGCAAAAAATAATTTTGCGGTAGCGGGTACCGGTAATATCAGTAATGGTATGGCTATAGTTATACTCTTCCATAACCTTTTCTACACCGAAACGCTCAACCAAATCGCCGCGGTAGTATTCGTACACAACAGTCAGAAGACGCATAGCCTCTTCCTTATCCAGACTATCCCAGTCGATGGTGTAAATATTAAAGCCCTCTTCCAGCTCTTTGCCCATCATCGCCATGGCATCGCCCTGCTTGCTGGACATTTCCATATTATATAAGGTTTGGTTGCGGTACATGGGGGAGAGCTTGATGGTGGCTAGGCAAAGGATTAGGCCAATGAGTAAAATTGCCGTGGTGGAGCGCCATTGCTCCTTATTAACGATAAGAACAAAGGGGATGCCAATGGCTGTGCAGGCCAGGGCCAGAAAGGCCAGACGGGTACCCAGAAAATACAGCTGCGCAAAGCTGGCCAATACAGCCACAGCTACCAGCCAGGGCTTTTTTTGCTGATGCGCCAGCATAATTACAATGGGCGTCATAAAGCTAAGAATGGCGCTTTGTGCATTGCTGGTGGAGAACCAACCCAATATGCCGAGCTGGCTGTATTCATAGGTATGCAAATAGGTATTGCTCAGGACGCTAATCAGCACAATAGCTGAGATGATGATAAAGTTATAGACAAAGCCTTTCTTGATAGCCTGATAGCAGTCCTTATTCTGCCGTAGAAAAGTAATAAAGCAGATGGTAAAGAGCGGCATCTGCGCTACACGTACGAAATTGGTTAAATCAGAAAAAATATTTTCGTAGCCCTTGATGGAGCAGGCCAGACAATGTCCTGCCAAAAGAAAGATACAGCAGGCAGCAAAGATATAGTAGCATTTTTTTCGATCCGATAGAAAAAATCCAAGAAGCGCTACCACCGCCAATACCACGAAACGCAGGGCTAAGGTTACCGTATTTCCAATGCCCAGTTGCTCCTGCCAGAACGAGGTTACATCCAGCAAAGGCTGGAGGATAAAAAGAATAAGCATAAACAGGGGCAGTTTTTGCCGTATGCTTGTTTTCAGCTCAGCTGATTTGCTCATAATTGCTCTCCTTCACTTGGATATTTGCGCTTGTCGCCGGATATTGCTTAATCCGTACCAGATAGTAGATGATGGCCAGTATAACGGATAGATAAAACGATGCGTTAGGCCGTCGTAATACACCTGAGGTAAAATAGGCATGTGCCAAGCCCAAAATCAGGGCAATGCCATAAGCACCAGCTTGAGGGGTAAAGTATTTGCGTGCATCCTTGACGAGCGCCCAGACAATGAGCAGGATAAAGTAGGCCAAGAATGCGATCAGCAAGACCATTCCTACGGCACCGCACAGATAATAAATAGCGGGAAAGTCGTTTTCCATATCATAGATATAGTCCTGATAGCTCATGTTTCGCAGCTCTATACCAAATAATCGGGAGCTAAGCGGCATTTCCTGCATCAGCAGGCTGCAATATATGCTTTTCCAGTTGCGGGCGTTAATGACGATGCTTCCATCTGTGCTGTAGTTGAATTTTTCCGCTACTGCCTCTATGCCAAAACGCTCCACCAAGCCAACGCAGTATTTGGAATAGGCGGCCTCCAGATAGCGCGCATCCTCCTGCCCATATTCTGCAATCCCTTGGGCAACTAGCGCATCCATATCTGCTTGGCGCTCAGCCAGTATCTCTTGGTGTTGGCTCTGAT
>CALXSV010000191.1 GCA_944391235.1 uncultured Clostridia bacterium
AGATAAAAAACCATCCTTCCACTGCGCATAACGCGCTACGCACAGGGTTGTGAAAAGGAGCAGAGCCAGCACCAATAGGCCATCCTTACCATTGGAACCAGCTATGGTCAGCCAACCATAGGGGGAAAGCATTGAGGATAGTACAGCCAAAACAAAAAGAGCGCACAACAACAATTGCGGCAAGACAGCTACAACAGGACCAGCCAGCTGCCCGGCAGGAACGGGATGCCAAAAGCGCGGGAAAAGCAGTGCGGCCAGATAGGCCAAGCTCAGCGAGGCAAAAAGCGCATATTTTACTGCCGAAAGATTCGCATAGCCGCCGCCTCCCATGGCCAAAGGGAAAAGGAAAAGCATCAGCAGCACAAACACAACCGTTATCCGCTGCCGCGTCCACGGTTTTCCGCTTTGCTGCTGTATGTAGTTTATGCGCTTACGCGGTTTGCTGTGCATACGCCTTTCTCCAACTGCTGCTACTGAAGCCTTACTAAGGCAGCAAAAGCTTCCCCCATAAGGGAAGCTTTTGCTCTGTTTTCAAATTTATACAGCTGCCATGCCAGCAGCAATAGCCTGCAAATTCAAATCCACAAAAGCTGGCTTCACATTCTCCCGGATAATGCTTTCCCAATCAATAGAATCCAAATCCATACTTTTGATAATCGTGCCCATCAGCACAATATTCATCACACGGTCGCTGCCAATTTGGCGCGCAATCGCAGCTGCGTCAATATAGGAGACATCTGCCACCTGTTGCAGGGTTTGCAGAATGTCATCCGGATAAGGCATGTCTCCGTTGATGACCGGCATGGGCGCAATACGAAAGTCATTCACAATCACCCGGCCCGTAGGCTTGAGGTATTCCAGCCAGCGCAAGGCTTCCATCAACTCAAAGCTGACCAGAATATCTGCACCGCCCTTTTCCACCACCGGCGATTCCACCACCCTACCATAACGTACCTGCGAGCTCACGGAACCGCCGCGCTGGCTCATGCCATGGATTTCACTCATCTTTACATCATATCCGGCCTGCATCAGACCAATGGTCAAAAGCTTGCTGGCCAGAATCGTGCCCTGGCCGCCTACGCCAACCAACAATACGCTTTTCGTTTCCATTTTACACCTCCTGGGCCTTTACAATGGCGTCCTTGTTGCACAGCTGCGCGCACACACCACAGCCCAAACAGGCGGCAGCATCAATCTGTGCCTTTTTCTGTGCCGTATCAAAGGAAAGCGCCGGACAACCGGCTTTCATGCACAGGCGGCAGCCAATGCACTTATCGGCATCCACAGTATGCTTATCTATAAAAATAGCGCCAAATTCTTCCTTATCCTCAGCGGAGAATTTCTTCAAGGCGCAGGGCCAGCGCGTAATAATCACAGACGGTTCATCTAGTGCTAAAAATTCATCCAGCGTCTGTCGTACTTCGCTAAGGTTATTGGGGTCTATGGTACGGATATGCCGGATGCCAAAGGATGCCGCCACATCAGCGATGTTGATCACAGTAACCGGCTCGCCGGTGGCTGTATAGCCGGTTCCGGGGTTATCCTGATGCCCAGTCATGCCGGTAGTGCGGTTATCGAGAATAACATTTACGCAAGCGCCGCCATTATAGGCGCTGCCCAGCAAAGAGGTCATACCGGAATGGAAGAAGGTGCTGTCACCCAGAACGCTGACTACCTTGATATCCGAGTTGGCACGAGCCAACATTTTCGCTGCGCCATGCCCCATACTGATGCTGGCCCCCATGCAAATGGTGGAATCCAGACCATAGAAAGGCGCACCGCTACCCAAGGTATAGCAGCCAATATCGCCGGTAATCATCACATTCTTACGGCGACCAATCTCATAAAAAAAGCCACGATGCGGACACCCTGCACATAATGCGGGCGGGCGGGGTGTAACCTTGCTACGCTCATAATCCAACTGCGGCAGCATCTTGCCATAGACGGCCTGCCGAATCACTTCCGGGGTCTGCTCGTCATAGGCGGGAAAAATATCCTTGCCGAACACATCGAAGCCGAGTGTACGGATAAATTCCTCCAGATAAGGGTCATTTTCTTCTATAACATATAGCTTGTCCACGCTGCGGCAGAAAGCAGCGATTTTGCGCGGCGGCAGCGGATATGTAAATCCCAGCTTGAGATAGGAAGCGTTCTCGCCAAAAACTTCCTTGGCGTAGTGATAGCAGACCCCTGAGCAAACAACGCCAATGGATTTGTCATGGTACTCGGCAAAGTTGAGCGGCGTTGTCTCCGCATATTCGCGTAGGGCGGACAGCTTATCCTCCAACTGCACGCGCAATACCTTGGCCACAGCCGGAACTGCCACATACTTGTTAATTTTGCGGCTATAGGGCTTAAGCGGAATCTCGGCGCGTTCTCCGCTTTCCACGATGGATTTGCTATGACAGACGCGGGTGGTCATACGCAGCAGTACGGGCGCGTCAAACTGCTCGCTGATTTCAAAAGCCAGCTTGCTCATATCAAGCGCTTCCTGGCTGTTCGCAGGCTCCAGCATGGGCATTTTAGCAGCCTTGGCATAATTGCGATTATCCTGCTCATCCTGCGAGCTGAACATACCGGGGTCGTCTGCGCTCACAATCACAGTACCGCCGTTGACGCCAGTATAGGCAAAGGTGAACAGAGGGTCAGCCGCCACGTTCAGGCCAACGTGTTTCATGGAAGCAATGGCACGTCCGCCCGCTAAAGAGGCTCCGATAGCGGATTCCAGAGCAACCTTTTCATTTGGCGCCCATTCTGCGACAACCTCCTCATAGGTGCTGAGATTTTCCAGAATCTCGGTGCTGGGCGTGCCCGGATAAGCGGCCGCGAAATGTACCCCAGCCTCCCAGGCGCCGCGTGCGACAGCCTCGTTACCGGTCAACAGTTTCTTCATCTATAGAACCTCCTCAATCTACATAAAACGCATATATGCTTATCTAAGTATCATATCATCTACTAGGTGATTTGTAAATATCGAAAAGCTTTTTCCATCTAAGCGCAGCCTATTCCGTCAGGAGGCACCAGCTAAAGACAAGCGCAAAGCTGCCGAAATAGCAAAAAATACCGCCGTCATACTGATAGCAGGAAAAACAACGAATTCTGCCTTATATCCAGAAGGCGCGCTTACCCTGGCTTAATAAAGCGGAGCTTGTTTCGCCAACGTTTTCCCCAATCAAAACTGCGATTTCCCATAATTTATACAACACAAATTTTATAACTACTTGTGTTGCAATTCACGAAGCGCTTTGCCTAATTCATAACCATAGTAATAAAATTAAGCAGCAATTTGCTACCATAAAATATGATAACAATGCCGCAAATAACATTGATAATCCGCAAGGCTTTTGCATTAAAACAATTGCGAAAGAGAGACAGAATCAAGGTAAGCCCGATAAACCATAGACAGGATGCTGAAGCAACGCCAAAAACAAAGGGAACGGATTGTGCTGCCGGAAGTACCACATGAAACGCTCCCAGCATCAGCGTCCCATCAATAATGGCCTGCGGATTGAACCAGGTGACCACGCAAGCGGAGGAAATGGTCTTGCCAAGCGATGTTTCGGATTTTGATTTTTCTATCTCCGCTGTTTTCGACCGGAGTAATCCTATGCCTATGTAGATGACAATAAGACTTCCCAAAAGCAAAATTACTCTTTGTAGCCATTCATATTGCTGCATGACTGCACCAATCCCAAAAAAGCAAGCCATTGCCAGGGTCACGTCAAAAAATATAACAATCACCGCTGTTAAAAGCGCGCGGCGGCGCGTATGTGTTAACGTTGCGTTAATAACAAATAAATTCTGCAAGCCGATAGGGGCTACATAAGCAAGTCCGATTGTCAAGCCTTGTAAAAAGTATGTCATTTTCAGTTTCCTTTATCATCCCTATTCGAATACGCACAAATCAACTACGATAAAGAACATACAACCCTTCAATCTGTAAAGGGGTCCAATTTACGATAACGCGCTGGGAAAAGCCGCCGTATGGCTAGCTGTGCGAACAAACGCAGGGTATACCAGATGGAATGCATATACCCCAGATTGTTGGGATACGTGTCTCCGTCCCAGCTGCCAGGCATAGCTGCGGCAGAAAAGTTTCCACTGTAAATACGGTAGGGCTGCAAGCGCTGTGCCAGTTGCGAAATAGAATAGAAATTCTCTCCAGCCATATGCAGGCCCAAGTTCTCCAATAGAGCAACGGCAAACTCCGCACAGGTATAAGCGCAGCATACAGGAACTTTATGATGCAGCGGCACACCTAGCGCAGAAAAATGATTATAAAGATACTGCTGACTACGCTGCTCCATCTGCTGTAGGCAGGCGCGGGCTTGCTGCAACTGCGCTTGAGACAGGGGTATGGCGCAAACCTCAATACGCGCTACACAGCCTCCATTATAGTAACGCCGGCAGGATTCCCGCACAAAGCCGCC
>CALXSV010000192.1 GCA_944391235.1 uncultured Clostridia bacterium
CAGAGGAGGATACGGCAGTATGAGGTGCGTGAGTTACACACGGACAATACCGTGGCGGCAGGAGGAAGAAAGAATAGAGATATTACAGCAAAATGCAGTAATCGCTGATTATGTTGGCAGGCAAAAAGGGTGGACTTTGCAAAAGAAATATTCTGACCGTAAGAATGACCCGAAGGCGGACACCGCTTTCGATCAGATGATCCGTGATGGGATGGCGCGGCAATATGATTGTGTAGTCGTATACTCCTTCTATTATTGCGGCACAGGTTTTCCGATTTTGAGACAAATGCTTTTGGAAACATTGCTTGCCGCAGGCATCCATTTTGTTGTGGTCAAGGAAGGATTTGATACAAGCGAAAAAAGCAGGGAAGAGGTTGCGAACTATTTTGAAGCCAAGAGACGAGAGATGCACGCGGATCATTTTAAACATTGGAGAAAGGCTCAGGGTGACCGTTTCGTTCTGTCGAACTCTGTTCCCTTTGGTTATGTTCGTCCCAATGGTTACAACCACATGATTAAGGACCCCTCTGTTTGTGAATATGTCGAAGGAATCTTTCGCAGAAAAATACAGGGGGAAAGTAACCTGAAAATCGCAAGGTGGTTAAATGAGCATAACGTGGAAACGCCTTTTACGCATCGGTGTCACTTGCTGGGCAGACCTGTTGATAGGAATGTTCGATGGGGTTATAACCACGTGGCACGGCTGGTACAGAACCGCGTATATACTGGCGTACTTGTGGATAAAGATGGTCAAATCCTCACGAGAAATTCACATGAACCGTATATTTCAGAGGAGGACTTTTCCCGTCTCCCTGAAAATCAGAAAGAGGAACCTCTAAAGAACAGAGAGAATTACAGGAATCCCGGCCCGCTGGCGGCCGTGCTCTGGTGTGCAAATTGCGGCGCTCGCATTCAAAGAAGAAGTAATTTCAAAACCGGAGAGACATGGTTTGTCTGTAAAAAAGGTTGTAGAAAAATCGGGCCTACTTGTTTTAGGTTATCGACAACCGAAATGTATGATCGAGTGCTCCAATGGCTTAAATCCGAGCAGAGGCTGGCCCAAAAAGCGGATAGATATTTTCGCAATCGTGATTTTCGTAAGGAACGGCTGGAACGCAGAGAAGAATTATCGAAGAAGATGAAAACTGTGTTAGCTGAAATGGAAATGGAACAGTTCCGCAGGGTTCCTCTATACGAGCAATACTCGCAAGGGCAGCTGTCCAAAGAACAGTATGCGGAGCAATATGATTCATTTAAACGGGCCTGTAAAGAATTGGATCACAAGCTTTCGGAGATCATGAAGGAAGCGCATGATTTGGAAATCGCGTTCAGCATCAAGAATCCCTGGATTCAACTGTTTACGCAGACTTGCATTCCCGAAGAGTTAGACAAGTATGTTGTTCACAGGCTAATCGCGCGTGTAGAAGTCGATGTGGCTGCGATTCCTGGACAGAGCCAGATTTCGATTACGCCGAAGTTGGAAAACTGGAAATCCTTGATTTTGGATGCAGTGATAAAGGAGGATTTGAACAATGGCAAGAAAGAGCAGGAAACAGACGTTCTCTGAAACTGAGGCAGTCAGTTTGGACGCGGTTCCTTTCATAAATACAGTGCCGCAGATTCCAACGGCTGCTTACGGACGGCTGTCTGTTGAAGAAGAAGCCGATGGGCAATCACGGGAAAATCAGATCGCACTCTTACAAGATTTCATTGAACATCAGAGCGACCTGAAATTGGCGGGTACATATTTTGATAATGGATATACCGGCACCAACTTCAAAAGACCGGACTTTATCCGCTTGATGGATGATGTACGGCAAAAGAAAATTGGTTGTATTGTGGTAAAAGACCTGTCCAGATTTGGGCGGAATATGCTGGAGGCAAGCTATTATATCGAGAAGGTATTCCCGTTTTTGGGCGTTCGTTTAATTGCGGTCACAGATCATTTCGACAGCAGTAGAAAATCGGATATGGAGAGCATATCTGTTCCGCTGCGAAATCTGGTAAATGAACTTTACGCAAAGGACATTTCCAGAAAAATCTGGTCATCCCTGCAGAAGAAGAAAAAAGACGGCTTCGCGGCAGGCAATTCGGCCCCCTACGGATATATTCGCAATCCGATTACAAAGCGAAATGAGATAGACCCTGAAACAGCTTTCTATGTGCAGTTGATTTTTATGTGGGCACAACTTGGCGTATCGATGAATGAGATCGCCAACCGACTCCAGCTGTTGGGGGCACCGACGCCACGGGAACGCCTGCATCAGCTGGGCATACATAGAAAGACATGGGAATGGATATGGCGACCGACTGCTGTGAGGAATATTTTGGAAAATCAGACCTATGTTGGCGATACGGTGAGTAACAAGACTACTCAAGCACTGTTCGCAGGTCAGTCCAAACGATTGGTTCCCGCTGATGAGTGGATTATCACCCCTAACACCCATCCTGCAATTATCCCCAGGGATGATTTCGAAGCCGTACAGGAACAAATAAAAAGAAGTCAACAACATTATCGCGAGGGTAGGGAGGCAACGGCATCAATCAATAAAAAGCTGAAGGATGAACTTCCCGAAATGGTTTTCTGTGCAGACTGTGGAGCGCGAATGGAATTCGATCGGTTCCCACATGGAGCTACAGAAGAAAAGAAGGTGTGCTATTACATCTGCAAAGGCAGAGATTTGGATTGCGCTTGCCTGGGACACCAAATCACGGCGAATCTTCTTCAAATGCTTGTGATGGATCAGGTTCATCAGTATCTTTTATATTTGTGCGACCGAGAAAGCATTGCGGATCAGGTGCAGGGCACCGTAAATCTCCAAGGTTCTGTTGCAGAGGCGAACAGCCGCTATCTCAAAATCAATGCAAAAGTTCAGGAACTGGCAGACAAGCGGCGTAAACTCTACGAGGATTATGTGGCAGGGGTTTTGGAGTTTACTGAATATCAAGAAATAAGAGCTACATACACGGCTGAGTATGATCGCTGTCGGGGGTCATTGGAACAAGCGCTTCAAGAACGAAAAGACGCAGAAGCCCGTGTAAAGGAATTCAAGGACAAAATGGAGAAGTTCAGAAAATATCTGGATGTTCGGACTTTTGATGCAGAACTGGTTCGGGCGCTGGTTGAGAGAATTGAGATCGGACGCGATAGACATATACATCTTGTCTTTAAGTTCTCCATTCCAGCGCCCCTCACGGAGGAGGCAATAGAATGATCGGCAAAGATAAAGTCGTTATAGCCGCCTATGCCCGCCTGTCAAGGGCAGATGGCGATTTGGGCGATGATGGAAAAGATGAAAGCAACAGCATCGAAAATCAGAAGGCCCTGATTCATGAGTTCATTGAGTCACGGGAAGAATTTGCTGGCATGGACGTTCAGGAGTATGTGGACGATGGATATACAGGCAGCAATTTCGACCGCCCTGGATTTCAAAAGATGATGGATGCAGTCCGCCAAAAAAAGGCGGCTGTGATAATAGTAAAAGACCTGTCCAGATTTGGACGAGACTATATTGGCGTCGGAGAATATTTGGAACAGATCTTCCCGGTGCTGAATGTTCGCTTTATCGCAATCAACAATTATTATGACAGCAAAGATTATATCGGCACAACGATGGGCCTGGATGTGGCCGTAAGTAATCTGGTTAATACAATGTACTGCCGGGATGCAGGGAAAAAACTCCACAGCGCAAATGAGGTCAAATGGAAAAAGGGGTACAGCACCAATGGGTCAACGCCGTTCGGCTATGTCTTTGATCCGGCCAATAAAGGCCGTTTCAAAATTGATCCGCCTGCGGCCAAGATTGTCCGTAAAATATTTGACTTCGCCCTACTCGGCCTGAACACGACTCAAATCGCCTATCAATTAAACGAGGAGAAAATTCCTATCCCTTCAGAGTATAACCGTGCGCATAAAATTCAAGCGAAAAGTAATCAGTTTGTGCTGACACCTGATCGAATCTGGAATGTTGGAAAGGTGTGGAGGCTTCTGAAAGAATACTCTTACACCGGGGCGATGGTACTTGGTAAGCGGCGAGTAATTCTGTCAGGAACCAATATTGTCCGTGGAATGCCAGAAGAGAAGCAGTACATTACCGAAGGTGCCCACGAGGCAATCGTTACTCATGAGGAGTACTATAAAGCCCAGGAAGTTATTCGCTACGCCGGGAAGAGAGAGTACATTACGAAAAACGACTACCCACTTAGCAAGAAAATCCGGTGTGCTCATTGTCATAGGGTAATGCAGCAGAATTTTCATATCAGTGATCCGGTCGTCTGGTGTCGGGATGGCCGGGCTATGCCAGAGTTTTCGGGATGCAGCAGTGATGCTTATAGTATAAAGCAGATCGAACTGATTACCTTCCGTGCGCTGCGCCATATGCTTTTTATCCTTGGTGCAATCCGGCAGGGAATTAAAGCAGTTGATAAGGATCGCGCGCAATGGTACAATGAACTGGAAAGACTTCAGCGAAAAGCTGAACATAAGATCACAATGTTAAAGGGCGAGCGTACAAGGCTTTACGAGGAATATGCCAGTGGAAATATCTCCCTGGAGGAATATCGGCGGAGAAAAGAAGAAATAAACGGCAAAATTACATCGATCCAGGCTTCGTTGGAACAACAAGCGGCTGAACAGCCCGAGGATAATATTCCGCCGAATATGAGGCATATAACCCGCGCGGCAGAAGATTTCCTGCAGGAAGATTCTTTGACCAAGAATGCAGTGGCTGCATTTATAGATGCCGTATATGTTTCAGAAGGCGCACACGTAGAAGTCCGGTTCCGTTTTCAGGATCAGATCGCACAGACCTTGAAAATACTCCAGGAAACAACGGAACAATCAAATCATACAGGTGAAGGAGGGGTGATCGATGAGAATATTAAGCAAATGTGGGAAGCTGGTTTTAAAGGTGATGTTCTTTCCTCTTACGTGCATCCTGTGCCTCGTTAAATGGTTGCTGCGCTTTGCTGTATCCTTATCGGCTTGGATTTTTTATTTGCTCGCTGTCGTATTCACGCTGACTGGAATTCTGAGCTTTTGTTTTGGACTTGAACCGGTTTCGGTCATGATAGAAATGATATGTGCAGGATTTGTTTTTTACCTTGTCCCGCACGTTGGAGATTGGTGTGTTGACCGAATCACGGCCCTCCAAATTTCTATACATAATTTACTGGCGTAGTGCTATTTAGAAAAAGAAAACCGAGAGGCAGATCATCCATATTTCAATCTCATGATGTGGATCATTCAAAAGGAAACACCGTCGATAAGCAAGGCGTTATCGACGGTCCTTTTTTATTCTTGTACGCCCCCAATACAAAGAGCGGGAATTTTAAATTTGAAGCCTGCATAGTCTATTTCTTGATGAGTAATCGACACGGTTTCTGGCATTTTTATTTCGTACTCATGGTTGCGGATAAAATGAAATACAGCGTTGAGAGAATGCTTGGAAAGCAATTCTTCTATTCTCTTCAGATCGATTACAGGAACATTTTTGTTCTGAGTTCGAATGTTGTGTTTTGCGATTACACACCAAAATAGATCAATCATATCTCCGTTTTCCACGCCAAATACTTGACTAAAGAAATGTTTTTTGTCTGCCATAGCATATGTCATAATAGCCTCAACTTGTTGGCAACCGTGATCTATTTCATCCTCTTTAGCGTACACTTCCTTTGAAGAATCAGCAGCAGCAAACCATTTTGTTTCACAAATCATGGCAGAGTTAGACCTGCGATCTAAAACTGCAAAATCAATGTCTGGTAAATCATCCCGTAAATGTTTGTGCTTTACTATAATTACATCTACTAAATTTACATGGGATTCCAGTTCTGAGATCATCAGTCCTTCTAAGTCGTTGACCTCTTTAGAATATAGCAGATCATGCTTAGTGCTTACGACAGATAAAAGATTGCGTTCTGGACGCGAACCTATAAAAAGTACTGGAGCAATGAGCAACTGGTCATCACTTACTTTTACTATCGGTTGATACATGATTTCCACATTTATTTTGGTAGGACAATATGTGATATATTCCAGCATTGTTTCAATTTTATCTTTGCTTAATGATGTTTGGGACTTAATATACTCTGCAATACATTCAGGAGACTGAATAATAAGACTATTCTTTAGGCGGATTAATGGATTCTCAATTGAAAAACAACTAAAAAAATGAATATAACACAATGTTGTTAGAGCTACCCAAAACGCTCTATATTCTGCCAGGGAAAACAAATCAAATTCCCAAGTATCGGGCAACGTTTTTGTTTGATCCCATTGGGCTTGAGCCACCTTCTTAAAAGTATTCAACTCGCTTTCATGCAATGAATAGCATAGTGATCCATCTTGTATGCTTGTTTGTTTTTTTAACTCCGAACAAGCCTTGCTTAATTCAATCGGATTCAATGAGGCCACAAAATTTAAAGAATCATTAGAAGTTCCTTCTCGTAGAATGTCATTCCAAGCCGAACTGTTTTGTTCTGCATTTAAATTAAATGTGACACAATTTCCATCAACAGTTGCATCAAAGCGTTTCCTTGTGTATGCAATATATCCACTACATATAACAGAATAGGGATAAGCATATTGATTTAAGAAATCACAACATTCTGCATATCGCTCTTCGGAAATATTAAGCGTAATGGGTTCATCTGCATTTTCGGGACACGATTGATAAACCCAGGTAAGAGCCATATTTAGAGAGTCCATTAGATCTACTATGCGTTTTAATGCAAAAGGATTTAATATGCTCCCCATAAATGTCAAACTACACATATCTTCGAAAGAGGCAAGGAGATCGTATACTGCTTGCTTTTGTGGTAGATTAAGAAGTTGATGGTCTTTATGTGCCTCATCAATTATTTTTTCGATCTTTCTTATATCACACATTATTATCCCTCCGTGATGTATTCCTATATATTATCAGCTCTACAATGCCATAATCTACAAAGAACGGTACATTGTAGAGTATCGTCATGGCATCATATGTATATGACTATTATATCACGAAAACATGAATAACTAAATGTGTTTGAAGGTGTTTCTACTTAACACGTTATATCCGTTCATGGCACATCCAAATTCAGTAAATATTTTGTGCCTTTAGCAGAGGTATGTACTGTGCTAAGATGGAGTTATTAAGCCTTTCTCCTTAGTATTAATGTCAAAAGCCGAAATAATATACTTCCCGCACATTTTTTTGGAATATATGAGTTAATAGACTACTTAAAATAAACGAAAACACAGTTGCCATCTCTTTTCCCTTTTGACAGTCTTATATTCAGCAAACTGATAGTATTTTTAGAAAGAGGCAGTACCTGGTTGAGAAAGCTAGGTATCGCCTCTTTTTTCTAATTTACTTATAGTTTTATTCCTTAATATCGGTGATTTATTTATCTTTTACTCAAATTAATTTAAGGTTGTCGATATTATTCCTCATGCACTACGTAATATGGGGAACAAAAGCCCCGTTTCTCATGGATGGAAAAACCTCTAAAAACCCAGTATCTATGCGGGTTTGCGAGCATCTAAAAAATATTTTGAAAAAGCGTTGTTTACCTCTTGACATTGTGAGGTCTGGACTGGCAGCGGGAAAAATGGAAGAATGGGTTTGGCTCCAAGTATATCCACCTGGGTGAAAAGATGGCCGTCAAGTATGCGGATGAAATTATTGTGCTGAGCAAAGGCGTGCAGGAATATT
>CALXSV010000193.1 GCA_944391235.1 uncultured Clostridia bacterium
GGCTATAACCCGATAAATCAGTTGGTTGGCTATTTGATTTCCGGAGACCCGGCATACATTACCAGTCACAAACAGGCTCGTAGTTTGATTCGTCGTGTAGAACGAGATGATTTAATCGAGGAACTGGTTTCGAATTATCTAAAGGATTAACAAAATTCAGGCGGAGCTTGCTCCGCCTGGTTTTCTAGGTAAGTGTATGGATTACAGAATGCTTGGTCATAGCGGTTACCGGGTTTCCCGAATCTGTTTTGGCAGTTTAACCATGGGGCCCCTATGTGCGGCTTTATCCCTTGAGGAGGGTGCTGCTTTATTAAATGAGGCCTTTGCCTTGGGTATTAACTTTATTGATACCGCTGAACAGTATGCTAATTATCCCTATATTCGTAAGGCGCTGGATGCTTACTCAGATGCGGATAAAGTGGTTATAGCCACTAAAACCTTTGCGGAAACAGATATTCAGGCTTCCTGGGCGATTGAGGATGCACGCATGGCCCTGCGCCGCGATAAAATAGATATTTTTTTGCTGCATGAAATCCGCAACGAGGCAGATTTTGCCCAGAGGGCTGGCGCCTGGAAGCTTCTTAACAGTATGAAGAACGTGGGCGTAATTGGCGCTGTCGGGCTTTCTACACATAGTGCTGCGGTTGTCTCCTGGGCTGCGCAGAGAGAAGATATTGATATTATCCACTGCATGCTTAATAAGCCTGGTATTGGTATTCTGGACGGCGACTGCCAAAGTATGCTGACTGCGATTCGCATGGCCAAAGAGGCTGGAAAGGGTGTTTACACCATGAAAGCGTTGGGTGGCGGAGCCTTAATGCGGCAGGCCAGGGAAGCACTGGACTGGGCCTTTTCTCGACCGGAGCCAGATGCCATAGCTCTGGGCTGCAAGGATATGGCGGAGCTGCATACCAATGTCAACTGGTTGCTGGGGTTGCCGGCGCCAGAGGCAGAGCAAATCAAAAAACTGCAGCGCAAGATTGTCTTTGATAAGGATCCAAAGTGTCATGGCTGCGGTGCCTGTGTAAAGCGCTGTGCAAGCGGAGCCATGCACTTAGATGAAAATCAACAGGCCAGCTGGGATGAAAGCAAATGCGTATATTGTGGATATTGTATTGCCGCATGCCCTTGGTTTTGCCTGTCATTTTGTTGAGGAAAAAAGAATGCGAATACTGGGACTGGACGTTGGAACTAAAACAATTGGTGTAGCTGTCAGCGACCCCTTTGGCTGGACTGCTCAGGGACTGAAAACCATTCGCCGCAGCAGTTTGGAAGCGGATATTGCTGAAATCGCTGGTTTGATAAAAGAATTGGAAATTGAAGAAATTATGATTGGTCTGCCGCTTAATATGAATGGCAGTGCTGGCCCTTCAGTGGAGATGGCGCGCAGTTTTGGCGATGCCCTTGCCGCTGCCTTGGGTGTAAATATTACTTACCGTGACGAGCGCATGTCCACCATGGCTGCCGAGCGCTCTTTGTTGGAAGGAGATTTATCTCGAAAAAAAAGAAAACAGGTTATTGATAAGATGGCTGCGGTGTTTGTTTTGCAGGGATATTTGGATCAACTTGCCAATAAAAAAGAATAGGATAATTAGGAGGCTTTATCATGGTTGAAGAATTTGCAATGGATGATACCATTATACTGATTGACGAGGAAAATGTAGAGCATGAGTTTGGCGTGGAGGCTTTCTTAGAGCTTGATGGAAATAAATATGCAGTTTTAGCGCCATTGGCCGAAGGCTTTGAAGATGAAGCTACCATTATGCGTTTTGGTGTTGATGAAAATGGTGAGGAAATCCTCATGGATATTGAGGATGATGAAGAATGGGATAAAGTTGCGGATGCTTACGATGCCTTTATTGCAGAGGAGGGCGAATAATCAGGCAAATCGCAAGCTCTTTGCCTGAGCCTGACAATTCAAAGAAGAGGCAGCCCTTAGCAACAGGCCTTTAAGGGCTGCCTTATTTTATAAAAAGTAGAGTGGAACAGCTCCCTACGCGATTGCTTATTCTGTGCTTGTATTGGACGGCGAACATGCAGTCTTATGCATATTGCCTGCGCATGTTTACGGAGAAAGGATTTACTCATGGAACAGCCTAAGATTATTAAAAGCAAGCTCTATTTGTACTTAACGGAATTTTTTGCCGGTATGTCGGTTATGGCTGTAGAACTGGGTGCCAGCCGGCTACTCGCTCCATATTTTAGCTCTTCGCAGATTGTGTGGACCATTATCATCGGCACCATTATGATCGCCATGGCTCTGGGAAATATCTACGGCGGGCGGAGCGCAGACAAGAACCCAAATCCCGATCGGCTATACCGCCGGCTTTTAATTGCAGCCGTGTGGATTGCTGCTATTCCGCTGCTCGGTAAATATATCATTTTATTGATTTCTGGTGCCCTGGTGCTGACCATTAGCAACAATTTTTTAATTGTGGCCGCCTTTTTGTCCTGCATGGTGGTTTTTGTTTTTCCCCTGTTTTTGTTGGGAACTGTAACGCCCTCCCTGGTAAAATATACGGTAGACAGTTTGGATGATAGCGGTAAGATTGTGGGGAATATGGGCGCGTTTAATACGATAGGCAGTATTTTGGGCACTTTTTTGCCTACGTTCGTTACCATTCCCGCTGTTGGTACGGCAATAACCTTTTTAATCTTTTCCGGTATTCTACTGGTGCTGGGTCTGCTGTATTTCATTAGCAGCCGGCGTAAACTGTTGCTCTGTCTGCTGTGCCTGCTGCTCTTTGTCGTGTGCAGCCTCTTTGGCCATCGCAGTAATTTTGCCTTTTGGAAGGATAATCTTCTCTACGAAGGAGAAAGCATTTACAATTATCTACAGGTAGAGGAGACCGATAGCAGCATAATTCTTTCCACCAATGTGCTGTTTGGCGTGCAGTCCATCTATAAAAAGGATGAGGGCCTGAGCGGTATGTATTATGACTATGCACTGGCCGCACCTTTGATGGCAGGAGCAGCGGAGAGACCGGTGGATGTGCTGGTGCTGGGCATGGGTACCGGTACCTTTGCTGTGCAGACGCAGCGCTACTTTCCGGAAAGCAAGATTTCCGGTGTGGAGATTGATGAAAAAATTACTGATTTGGCGGGAAAATATTTTGCGCTGCCTGCGGATATTCCCGTAACAACCTATGATGGCCGTGCTTATTTGGCTGCGGATGACAAATGCTACGATGTGATTATGGTAGATGCCTATCAGGATATTACCATTCCTTTTCAGATGTCGTCGCTTGAGTTTTTTTCCCTGGTCCGGGAGCACCTAAATCCGGGCGGAGTCATGGTGGTTAATATGAATATGCACGCTCTAGACGAGGGAAATATCAATCAGTATCTGGCTGATACGATTGCCGCTGTTTTTCCTCAGATCCTTATCGTAGATGTGCCTGGCTCTACCAACCGTGAGTTATTTGCCGCCGTAGATGATGGGGTTCTGGATTCGCTGCCCAGCCGAATCGCTGCGTTGCCTCAGGGCGAGTTAAAAACCATGTTAAGTACGGTTGCCAGCCGGGTTGAGCCCTATGTTGCGGGCAATTACTTGCTGACGGATGATAAAGCGCCGGTAGAGCTTTTGGGTATGTCGGTCATTGACGGATTGATTTCCAATGAGTTGGGCTATTATCAGGAAATTTTTCGGGAGCAGGGCTTTTCCGGTCTGCTAGATGCTTTTTCCTGAGTAGACAGGAGCTGTGTCTGATGCCTGCACGCTACACAGACGAGGACTTTTCAGGAAGCGAAGCCTCCCTTGCTAATCTGCTACGTTGTCTTTTTTTCTTGGATAATGACGAATTATGTGTTATACTTGCAATATCTATGTTGGGAGGTGCAATATGAAAAAAGCGTTAATCGTTATTCTGATTGTTGTAGTGCTTATACTTGGGGGCAGCTTAATTGCTTTAAAAGTTCTGTCAGGAGATGTAACAATTACATCTGATGTTCGTATTACCATAGAAGATGGTAGCAGCACCAGTACCATTGCGCAGGTGTTGCAGGATAATGGCTTGGTGAAAAACGGGCGAATATTCCGCTATTATGCCAAGCAAAATGGCGTGGACAGTCAGTTTAAGGCGGGTGAATATACCTTTGCCGCGGGCACCTGGAGTATGGAGGCCGTCAGCGATAAGCTAATTGAAGGCGGCGTCAGCATGGGTGATTATCTTGTGTTGACTATTACGGAAGGGCAGCGAATCAAAGACATTGTCGCTACGCTAGTTGGCCTGGGCGTTACCAGTGAAGAAGCCTTTTATGATTATGCGCAAAACGGAAATTTTTCCTATTCCTATCTGCCGGCTGCCGGTACGGAGAACCGTCTGGAAGGCTTTTTGCCCCCGGATACGTATTATCTTGATTTGCAATGGACAGAGGTAGAAGTAATCGATATGCTTCTGGCGCATTTTGATTCGTTGTGGACAGCGGAGCGCCAGGCCCGCGCTGAGGAACTGGATATGACGGTTCGCGAAGTGTTGACCATGGCATCTATTGTTGAACGGGAGGCTGTTTTGGACTCCGATCGCGCGCTGATTGCCGGTGTTTTTTACAATCGTCTTGAGGCTGGCATGATGCTGCAATCCAACGTAACGGTTGAGTATGCTATGGGTGAATGGAAATTGGATTTGACCTATGAGGATATTGCCATCGATTCGCCATATAATACATATATCCATACCGGATTGCCGCCGGGACCGGTTTGCTCTCCTGGGCAGGCCTCTATCGATGCAGCTTTGTATCCAGAAGATAGCGAATATCTGTATTTCTGGGGACAAAAGGATGGCAGTACCCGTTTTAGCAAAACGCTTGAAGAACATCAGGCGGGCGGAGAAAATGATTTGTAAGCTGCACTGTTGAAGTGTCAAACAAGAGGGTAGTCTATGACGCATGCTATGAACCGGCCGGAGTTGCTTTCTCCGGCCGGAGATTTGGAAAAGCTTCGCTTTGCTTATATTTATGGTGCTGATGCCGCTTATATGGGCGGCGATTTCTCTTTGCGCGGCAATGCCAAATGCTCTCTGGATGATTTGGCTCAGGCGCGTGCGCTGGCGGATACCATGGGGAAAAAGCTGTATATTACGTTAAATGCCTTTGCTGATAACCGGGATGTGGAGCAGCTGCCGGCATATATCGGCGAGCTGGCAAAGATTGCGCCGCATGGGCTTATCGTATCTGATCCCGGCGTTTTTTCTCTGTGCCGTGAATATGCCCCGGATGTGCCGCTGCATATTAGTACGCAATCCAACAATACCAACTGGCGTACCGCGCAATTTTGGGCGCAGGCTGGCGCAAGGCGTATTGTACTGGCACGTGAGTTATCTTTGGCGGAGGCAGCGGAAATCAGCCGTTTGGGTGGGTTAGAAACAGAAATCTTTGTGCATGGGGCGATTTGCATTTCCTATTCCGGCCGCTGTTTAATCAGTACCTTTTTAAATGGACAAAACCGCTCTGCAAACCGGGGCGACTGTAGCCATCCCTGTCGCTGGAAGTATGCGCTGCTGGAAGAGAAGCGGCCGGGTGAATATTTTCCAATTGAGGAGGATGCACGCGGCAGCTATATCATGAACAGTAAGGATTTATGCCTGCTGGACTGCGTCCCACAGTTGATGGAGTCTGGCATAAGCTCCTGGAAAATTGAGGGCAGGGGAAAGAGCGCTCTTTATACAGCTAATATCACGCGCATTTATCGTGCAGCCATTGACGCCTATATGGCAGATCCTACGCATTATATGCCTCAGTCACACTGGAAAAAAGAGTTGGCTTCGATTAGCCACCGCGATTATACCACTGGCTTTGCTTTGGGCAAACCCCAGGCAGATGCATTCCGTTATACGGATAACAGTTATCTGCGTGAGCATAATTTTGCCGCAATTTTAACCGGAAGTGCAGATGGCTGGCTAATGCTAGAGCAACGCAATTATTTTGCCGCAGGTAGCCAGTTGGAGGTTATTCTTCCGGATGGTACAAATGTGCAGCTTCCTGTACAGCAGATTGTGGATGAAAACGGCATGCAGCTGGATGCAGCTCGGCATCCTTTGCAAAAAGTACGCATACCCAATGTTTTACCGGAGCAAAAATGGCAATATCCGCTCATTTGTCGCAATAAAGTATAAGGAACCTTTAAGTTGTCAGCAGGCGCCTAGCAAAAGTTTTTCTTGACTTCATCCTGATAGATTGGTATAATATTTTTTGTCGCAGGGGTATAGCTCAATTGGTAGAGTGGCGGACTCCAAATCCGTAGGTTGAGGGTTCGATTCCTTCTGCCCCTGCCA
>CALXSV010000194.1 GCA_944391235.1 uncultured Clostridia bacterium
CGGCGGTTTTGATAAATAAGTCAAAATCGCCTTTTCCTTTTGAGGTACTGGGAATCAGTCCCTATACAGCCTGCATATTCTGCCCGCTTTAATTTTCCCAGTATGCTTTGCTCAGACCAACGCGATACGCCTTATCTGACATGGGCTTTTCGTCGGGTTTTGCATAGGATATCCTATCCGCTTGCGATTTTTCGTTTGTTGGGAAATACCAACCCCTTTTGTATTCTCTCACTCAATATCCCGTCCAAAAAGCGGCTTTTGTTATATTTTTCACTTCATTATATATCATACGGAATATTGTACTTGGTAAATTTCGAGCAAGTTTTTCAGAAGCTCTTCTTATGAACGAATACAGAGAATGGGAAGAAAAGACTAACTGCTCGATATGGGAAGCGTCTTGATTTTAGATTTGTTTTCTGTTAAAATAGTCTAAAAGGGGACTATATGATGAAAGAGTTGAACAGACCGAAAAACTTAAAACGCTTCTATCTCTCATGGCAGAAATTAAACCATGTTTATGAGGAGTATGCAAAGGAACACGATTTGACCTATATTTCCATGTTCGTTTTACAGTTGATTGACGACGGGACGACGCAAAAGGAAATATGTGACACGCTGTATTTTCCGAAGCAGACGGTCAATAAAGTTATCCTCTCTTTTGAGAAGAAAGGCTATGTAACATTAGTGGAAAATCTTGACGACAGACGCGCTCGTTCCATTATGCTAACCAAGAAAGGCAGGGCATTTCAAAAGAAAGTCATTTCCCATATAGAAAAAGCGGAGTTAGAAACCTTTGCTTCTTTAACTGAACAGGAACAGCAGATTATGACAGACCTTTGGGACAAATATACCGCCATCTGTATATCCAAAATCAAAGAGCTTTAAGCATTTCATAATGGAGGAAAGCACATGAAAAAATTAGGTTTTGGGCTTATGCGTCTGCCTCTGCTTCACGATGATTTTTCGCAGCCAGATAAGAAACAGTTGTGTGATATGATTGATTTCTTTCTCGAAAAAGGATTTCAATATTTTGATACGGCATGGTTTTATCATAACGGGCAATCGGAAGCCGCCGTAAAAGAATGTCTTGTAGAGCGCTATCCCCGCAACGCTTTTCTGCTTGCCGACAAAATGCCCCTTATTCTTATTCATAAGGAGAGCGAATTAGAGGAATATTTCAACACACAACTTGAGCGGTGTGGCGTTGACTATTTTGACTATTACTTAATCCACGATATGGGCGGCAACCGCCGCAAAGCGGCGGAAGATATGCATATCTTCGAGTTCCTTTCCGAGAAGAAAAAAGCCGGACTTGTAAAGCATATCGGATTTTCATTCCATGATACCGCCGATGTGCTGGACGGCATTTTAACCGAACACCCCGAAGTTGATTTTGTTCAGATACAACTAAATTATCTTGACTGGGAAAACGATACAATCCAATCCCGGAAATGCTATGAAACCGCAAAAAGACATGGGAAGCCTGTCATCGTTATGGAGCCGGTCAAGGGCGGGACGCTTGCCAATATCCCGCAGGAAGCAGAAAGCCTGTTCCGCGCCTATCGTCCCGATCTGTCTGTTGCTTCATGGGCAATCCGCTTTGCAGCAAGCCACGAGAATGTGATGTTGGTTTTAAGCGGCATGAGCAATCTGGAACAGGTCAAAGATAACTTGTCTTATATGGAAAACTTCACTCCGTTTACAGAGGAAGAATATGCGCTGGTTCAAAAAGCGGCTGACATCATCAATGGCAGTATTGCCATCCCTTGTACGGGTTGCGCCTACTGTATCAATACGTGCCCGAAAAACATAGCCATCCCAAAATACTTTGCCCTTTACAATGCGGATATGAGGGAGTTGGAAACAAAGGCATGGACTGCACAAACCATGTTATATAGCCACTTTTCGGAGCAGTTTGGGAAAGCAAGTGCCTGTATCGACTGTGGACAATGTGAAAAAGCGTGCCCGCAGCACCTTCCTATTCGCGAGTGGTTGAAAAAAGTTGCTGCAAGGTTTGAAGGCACTTTATAACAGCGCCTGTTTGAAAATTAAGGAAGATATGGTGCTTAAAAATTTTCTGCTGCTCTGTTCAAAATGCAAGTGGAAACACTAATCAGCATAAACCATATGGAAAATATCTGTTACCTTGGGAGTTGTACGCACAGACGCAGAGTGGATAATACGCAAAGAGAGAATGCGGTTATCGGCTTTTTCTGTCTTTGTTTACCGGCTGACAAGAGGGCGCAAAGCGATAGGCCGCTGGCGCCCTCTATTCATTATTGCATTTTGTAGTTTTGGGAGGGTAAAAAGCTTTGACTTATGTGTTTTTCAGAGCTCTATTAAAGCATGGTCAACTCTAATATTTATCTTTTCCCAATAGTGTTTCTCCTGCGGAACAGGAAGAGAAAAAGACGGATAAAAAGCAACCGCTTCTTATTCGTCTTTCTTTGAATTCTGTATGGCAGTTGTCCTATTTCAGTTTGTTAGCTGCCATAGCTATCAGATAGCACTTTTTCCATAAATGGATAATCACAGTCAGCGTTAAGTGGACTTTCTACTGTATATTAGTCGCATAGTTCTCTTTGCGTGGAAATTTTTTAGGTGCATCCACCCCACTAGAGTATTGTATGAGTTGGAAAGGATGAACCAAAAATGTTTGTTATGCATGAAACGGTCTACCTGTTCTATTCATCTGAACACAGGCAATTGTATAAAGCGGCTGCCGCTTCCTCCATCTGCTGAGTAGTGATGGCGGAATAATTCACTACCAGAATATGCTGAGGCGCCACCTCTGCCTGGTGGTAATATTGGCTTAAACAGGATATTCTGATGCCGGCCGCCTCCGCTCGTTCCAGCAGTATGCTGTCTGGGATATCAGTTTGCACCTGCATGAGAAAGTGCAGGCCAGCGTCATCCTCCTGGATTTGTACCAGTGGCGCCAGCTGGCTTTCTGCAATCCTCTGCAAAATGCTGTCCCGCTGACGGCGGTAAAAGTTGCGCATACGGTTGATATGCTTTTCAAAATATCCATCGCGGATAAACTTTGCCAGCGTGAATTGCTCAAAGGTGGAAACTGTGCAGGCATAGAAACCCAACCGGCGCTGGAATTCTTCCATGAGCAGGGTTGGCAGTACCATGTAGCTGATGCGGATGGTCGAGGACAGGGTTTTGCTAAAGGTATTCATATAGATGACTTTTCCCGTTAAATCAATGCTTTGCATGGCAGGAATCGGCCGTCCACAAAAACGGAATTCACTGTCATAATCATCTTCTATGATATAGCGCGATTGCGCTTTGGCTGCCCAACTTAATAATTCATAACGCCGGCTTACCGGTGTAACGGATCCGGTGGGAAAATGATGGGAAGGGGAGATGTGCACAATGTCCGCACCGCTGTTCTCTAGCTGGCAAATATCTATACCCTGCTTATCCACGGGTATGTGTCGGCATTGCACGCCGCAGCTTTTATAGATTTGCTCTGTCTTGCGGTATCCGGGCTCTTCCACTGCATAGACCTTGTCGTAGCCTAAAAGCTGGAGCAATAGACCGTATAAATACTCGGTTCCCGCACCAACAATAATCTGCTCTTTATCTACCTCAATTCCACGAAACTGCCGCAGATTATCGGCAATAGCCTGCCGTAGTACAGGCACGCCGCCTGGCGGCGGGTTCTGCATCAGCTCTGCACTGTTTTCGGAGATTACCTGCCGCATCAATTTGGTCCAGGTGGCAAAGGGAAAGTTTTCCGCACGGGTCTGATTGCTGGTAAAATCTGCAATATAGTGCTTTTTTTGTACAGGAACCTGCCTGTCTGCGCTGCGCGTAGCTATTCCGGCAGCTACCTGGCACAAATCGGAGACGAAGTAGCCTTTTTTGGGTATGGAATAAATATAGCCCTCTGCCAGCAGCTGCGCATAAGCGTTTTCTACGGTAATGATGCTGAGGTTAAGCTGCCTGGCTAGACTGCGTTTAGAAGGCAGTTTTGTGCCAAAAGCCAGGTTTCCAGCGGCAATGTCCGCTTTAATGCATTTATAGAGATGCGTATATAGACTGTCTGTGCCAATATCGGCAAAGGAATAGGTTAACATAGATATTCAACTCTTTCTGACCTTATTAAAAATACCTAAAATGGATATTTTATTAAGGTCAATAGAGATTATAATGTAGTTTATCTAGCTTGTCAAGAAGGGGGTGTTCCTTATGGAGCAGAAACGATATGAATTGAATAAAGAATTGGCCCAGATGCTAAAAGGTGGTGTGATCATGGATGTCACCACTCCGGAGCAGGCGAGGATTGCCGAGGCCGCTGGTGCTTGTGCGGTTATGGCGCTGGAGCGCATACCCGCTGATATCCGGGCTGCCGGGGGCGTTTCCCGTATGAGTGACCCGGCGATGATTAAAGGCATACAAGCAGCTGTATCTATCCCCGTTATGGCAAAGTGCCGTATCGGCCACTTTGTGGAAGCACAGATTTTGGAGGCCATAGATATCGATTATATTGATGAAAGCGAAGTGCTCTCTCCGGCGGATGATGTATATCATATTGATAAAACCCGCTTCCGCGTACCTTTTGTCTGTGGTGCGCGGGATTTGGGCGAAGCTCTGCGGCGGATTGACGAAGGCGCTTCCATGATTCGTACGAAGGGCGAACCTGGTACTGGGGATATTGTGCAGGCCGTGCACCATATGCGGATGATGAACAGGGCAATCGCTAACATTAGGGCCATGCGTACGGACGAGCTTTTTGACGAGGCCAAGCGTTTACAGGTATCCTATACATTGGTGCAGTACGTACATGAACATGGCCGTTTGCCTGTGGTAAATTTTGCCGCTGGCGGCGTAGCTACTCCCGCAGATGCAGCTCTGATGATGCAGCTCGGCGCAGAGGGCGTGTTCGTTGGCTCTGGTATCTTTAAATCCGGAAATCCGGAAAAGCGTGCCAACGCCATTGTGAAGGCAGTAAGCAATTTTAATGATGCACAGATGATTGCCAGCCTGTTCGAGAATCTGGGCGAAGCCATGGTGGGCATCAATGCGCAGGAAATTGAGCTGCTGATGGCAGAGAGAGGCAAATAAGCGCATGAAGGTAGCTGTACTAGCGCTACAGGGCGCTTTTATTGAGCATGAAAACATGCTGCAAAAGCTGGGTGTGGATTGTGTGGAGCTGCGCCAGCGCGCGGACCTGGATAAGGATTACTGTGGGCTGGTGCTGCCTGGCGGAGAGAGTACTGTGCAGGGCAAGCTGCTGCACGAGCTGGGTATGTTCGACGTGCTACAGACGCAGATTAACAGTGGGTTGCCTGTGTTGGCCACCTGTGCCGGCCTTATTTTGTTGGCTGAGCGTATCAGCAATGATCAAGCGGTTTATCTTGCCACGTTGCCGGTTACTGTGCGTCGCAACGCCTACGGCCGGCAACTGGGCAGCTTCCATACAGAAGCCCCTTGTCAAGGCCTAGGTACAATTCCTATGGAGTTTATCCGTGCTCCCTATGTGGAGGCGGTTGGGCCAGGCGTTGACGTGCTCGCTACCGTGGATACGCGTATTGTGGCTGTGCGCTATAAAAAACAACTGGGTCTGTCTTTTCACCCAGAGCTTACTGGCAATCCGGCCGTGCATAAGATGTTTCTACAAATGTTATAATTGCGACTGGCTCTGGCTTATGTCCACCTCTATCGTGTAAGAATAGTCCAAAGGACCTGCCTTGACTGGACAGGTCCTTTGGACTTTATGTATTGGGTGTTTGTATAAGCAGTGAATCAGAGTTTATGTGTTCATGTAGTTTCCTTTTATAATAGAAATTCACACTTCATATTTGGTGTTTTTCGGATTCGGCGCCAGATAGACCTTGATGCCCGGGCCATTGGCGTATGCATAGCCAGAAGTGGGCAACCATTCTGTGTAAATGCGCTGCTGCAACTGTAGATTCATTGTCCCTAGCCAACATATTGACTTACTGACTGTTGTATTGCAGGGGAAAGCAAAAATAAATGTGCTGCAGAATGCGACCATCTAGCTGCTTTTCTGGATAGATTTCTTCCGCTCAATAAAGCTGCGGATAAACTTTTTTCTCCGCATCCGTAAACTGGTCATACCGCAAGGGAAAACGCTCTCATGTTTCGCGTTCTGCGGAGTCTTTACAATACAAAAAATGCGGTTATTCAAACTGACTATAATAAAGAGCTGCATATGCCCCTTTCTTTGCCAGCAATTCTCTGTGGTTGCCCTGCTCAATAATATTCCCATGCTCCATGAACAGGATGGTATCGGCATCCCGGATGGTAGAGAGGCGGTGGGCAATCACAAAGCTGGTCCGCCCGCTCATCAGCTTCTTCATGGCTTTGCCGAATTCCACTTCGGCTCGCGTATCTACGCTGGCGGGTGCCTCATCCAGAATGATAATCGTCGGAGTGCAGAGAAATACGC
>CALXSV010000195.1 GCA_944391235.1 uncultured Clostridia bacterium
CCATTTGCGGGTATAACTCAGTGGTAGAGTGCGACCTTGCCAAGGTCGAAGTCGAGGGTTCAAATCCCTTTGCCCGCTCCACTACCCATCGCCATATTGGTGATGGGTTTTCTTTTTTCTCCTCTCCCCTCTTTCCCTACAACTGAAGCAACCGTCTTGTTGCCCAGCATACACAAAACACAGCAAAAGACAGTTGGCCAAAATCTTTGGCCATAGCCTGATAGCATTATGTTTTTGGGCCCAAAAACGATATGGCATAGCACCATTTTCTCTTATGCAAAGAGTAAAGATAGTGCAAAAAAATATTGACAAGTTTTGCGTATTAAGGTATACTAAAGAAGTCGTCACGAATACAACTTGGCGCAGTAGCTCAGCCGGTTAGAGTGCCAGCCTGTCACGCTGGATGTCGTGGGTTCGAGTCCCATCTGCGTCGCCATTTGCGGGTATAACTCAGTGGTAGAGTGCGACCTTGCCAAGGTCGAAGTCGAGGGTTCAAATCCCTTTGCCCGCTCCACTACCCATCACCATATTGGTGATGGGTTTTCTTTTGCCCAAATGACCTGCATACTTTGGTGCAGGATAGAACCACAGAAAAAGCATCCATGCATGATTTACTGTCTTTCCGAAAATACTAAAGCTGAAAAAATCAGGAGGGATGCTTTTATGTTCAAACATGAAAAGGCGCTTTTAAATCCAGTGCAGGTAGAAAGACCCAATCCACAGTATGCTGCATTACTGCAGGAACAGCTTGGCGGCGCAAACGGCGAATTAAAGGCAGCCATGCAGTATATAGCACAGAGCTTTCGCATCAAGGATCCAGCAATTAAAGATTTATTCATGGATATTGCTGCAGAAGAACTTAGCCACATGGAAATGGTTGCAACCACGATTAGCCTCTTGAACGGGCATGATGTTGATGCACAGCGCGTAGTGGTAGGCGAAATAGAAAGCCATGTTCTGACTGGGCTTAACCCAGGACTACTCAATGCTTCCGGGTATTCCTGGACAGCAGATTATGTTAGCGTAACCGGCGATCTGTGTGCAGACCTGTTATCTAACATTGCTTCCGAGCAACGGGCTAAGGTGGTATACGAATATTTGTACCGCCAGATTAATGACAAGCATGTACGCGAAACAATCGATTTTTTGCTCAATCGTGAAGAAGCGCATAACGCCTTATTCAGAGAAGCCTTTAACAGAGTGCAGGATACCGGCTCCAATCAGAGCTTTGGCGTTACTACGGATTCCCGAATTTATTTCAACCTTTCCAGTCCCTCTCCCAATAATCATTTTGGCGACACGCAGGCGGCTCCGCCAAGTTTCAATAATCCCAACAATAACCCCGTGTAAATATAGGTCGCCCGCTTGGGCGACCTATTCTATAAAACTCACTATAAAAAGAACCAGGGAGAAATTGTATGCAATCGATTTGGGAAAAAACAGTAAATATTCCACAGCGTGAAAGCCTTAGCCATACGCTGGATACAGATATAGCGATTATAGGAGCAGGCCTAACCGGTGTGCTAACCGGATACTTCCTACAGCAGGCAGGAAGAAAGGTAATCCTACTAGATGCCAAACGTATTGGCAGCGGACAAACCCGAAACACCACGGCAAAAATAACCTCCCAGCATAACCTAATTTATCATAAACTAATTAATAAACTAGGTATAGCGCAGGCACAGCAATACGCAGATGCAAATCAGGACGCCATCGCAGCTTACCGCAATCTCATTACAGAACAGGATATTGACTGTGATTTTGAAACCTGCAACGCCTATTTGTATTCAACAAAAGAGGCCGAGCCTTTGCTGGAGGAATGTAAAGCAGCCAAAAGGTTAGGCATTGATGCAGACTGCATCACACAAACAGAACTCCCCTTTCCTGTTGTTACCGCCCTGCGCTTTTCCAATCAGGCACGTTTCAACCCGCTGAAATTTATCCTTGCACTAAGCAACGCGTTGGAAATATACGAAAATACACCTGTGCTAAAAGTAAAAGACAATTGCCTTATTACAGAACAAGCCACAGTCAATGCCAAAAATATTATCTTTGCTTGCCACTATCCCTTTATCAATGTTCCTGGATATTATTTTATGCGCATGCATCAGGAGCGCAGTTATGTTCTGGCATTAAAAAATGCGCAAAGCATGAAGGGGATGTATCTCAGTATTGATCAGGATGCTTTGTCTTTCCGGCCCTATCAAAATACGATTTTACTGGGCGGAGGCTCACATCGCACGGGAGAAAACGCACAAGGCGGAAAATACAGTCAACTACGGGAAGCTGCCAAAAAATACTGGCCGCAGAGTGAAGAGTTGGCGGCTTGGAGTGCACAGGACTGCATGACACTGGATGAAGTGCCATATATTGGACAATTTTCCTCGACCACTCCGAACTGGTATGTTGCCACAGGCTACCAAAAGTGGGGCATGACAAGCTCCATGCTGGCCGCCCGTTTGTTGACAAATCTATTGCATAAGGGAGAACACCCGCTGGAGGAAGTATTTTCACCACAACGCTTTACCCCAACCTCCTCTACCCTGCCCTTTATCAAAGAAGCCATGCAGGCTACTAAAGGATTATCGCGCAGCTGGTTTATGCCGCCACGGGCTGCCATTGCCGCACTACCCAATGGGCATGGCGGAATCGTAGAAGTGGACGGGGAAAAAGTAGGCGTATACAAAGATGACCAAGGTCAGGCCTTTGTGGTTTCCATACGCTGTCCGCATCTGGGCTGCCAACTGGAATGGAATCCTGATGAAAAGAGCTGGGATTGTCCCTGTCATGGCTCCCGTTTTGATTATCACGGTCAATTGATAGACAATCCCGCACAGGAAAATCTGCCGTTTGAAAAGCTCAACTTGGATATGAAGAAGAGTTGAGTGCATCCAGTAATTGTTTTTCATCTGCCCCGGATTCTCCCCAAAGTCCTTGCTCTACAGGCTTTTAGCAGGATTTAGTACTAACTTTATTACTTTTTCCTGGTATATAAAATAACTTCCTGTGAACAGATACAGCATAATACAGCTCCCGGATATGGGAAAAACGGAAAACTTTTACCGTAACAGACAGGCGGCGTTACTACTCCTAAGAAGGAAATAGGCACGCCGCCGCTTTCATGTCCACGGTAAGCACACAAATAAACGATTACCATGCGGCATGAAAAAGGTGCAATAAATTTTTGAAAAACTTTTGTTTTCCTTGTAGTTTTTCCACCTAAAACAGTAGTTATATAATGAAACAGGAAAGGAGGCGGTACGATTGATGGAGGATGAAGAAATCATTGCGTTGTTTTTCCAGCGCTCAGAGCAGGCTATACAAGAACTGGAGATAAAATATGGTCCCGTTTTCCGTAAGCTATCCTACAACATTGTGAGCAATTGGCACGAGGCGGAGGAATGCGTGAACGACGCCTATCTGGCCGCATGGAAGACAATACCGCCTGCAAAACCGAAGCCCTTACAGGCGTATATCTGTAAAATCGTCCGCAACATATCCCTGAAATGCTATTATAGAAAAGACGCCGCAAAACGGAATAGCGTTTACACAGTAGCCATGCAGGAAATCGAAGCCGCTAGAACGTCTCCCAACCCAGTAGAAGGTGAAGTGGAAGCTAGAGAACTCGCCCGGCTCATAGAGGATTTTTTAGATACGTTGCCCATAAAAGACCGCGTCATCTTCATGCGCCGTTATGCTTATCTAGATGCCTATTCAGACATAGCAACGCGTGTTGGTTTATCCGAAAAAAACGTATCCGTGCGACTTACCCGTATTCGTCAAAAAATGAAACGATACGTACTGAAAAGGGAGGGACTTGTATGAAAACATCATTATTTTCCCAAGCGATGAGTGAAGTTAGAGACAAATATTATGAGGAAGCAGCCAGTTTTGAATGCCAGCGGACAACACATACGTGGATCAAATGGAGTGCTACGGCGGTCTGTCTTGCCGTACTCGTCCTTGTAGTATTTTCTATGCAAACAGAATACTTACATCAGCAAGGTGTTACACAACCAGATAAGCCCAATGATGTAATCGCAAATCCTTCTAACCATGATACATCACCGCAAACAATTGCCATTCAGATCAGCATGAGCGATATTTTTCTCAATGATATCGATATCAAAGCAACCGCAGATGCAGCACGCATTTGGTATGATCCTCAACTTTATAGAGACATCATCTGGGACAAAGTAGCTATTATAAACTATTATGGGAAAGACTTAACACCTCCATATGTGCCAGATGGATTGTTAGCCGCTCCAGGAAACGGAGCAGCACAGGTAATCACGGACAAAGATGGCAACATCGTAGAGGATACCGTATGGTTGGGATTTTACCATGCCTACGATGAGGATGGTAGCCCAAAGCTTACCGAGGATGCCACTGCTCGCAAAGGGTTTTCTATTACCGTTTCCAAGATTGGACTCCTGCATGACTGCATTTATCTTTTGCCAGAAAACGAAATCAAAACATCAGATATAAACGGAGTAGAAGTCACATTTGGATACCGCGCTATGCCGTACGGCCCCTATGACGCCGAAACCCATGAACCTTCCGGTTACTACGATCTGTATGTTGCTGAATTTGTATGTGATGATATTGAATATCAAATCTTGGCCAATCAGATAAAAGCCGAGGAAGTTGTAAAAGTTGTATGTTCTATCATTTATGGAGAGGAAGTTGCAATTCAGTAATTTGTACAAGAGGAAAGTAATTTTCCGATTCCCTTCGTACTGGATTCGAAGAGGGAGCCGTTCGATTTATATACGGCTCCCTTTTCGCTTTTGAATACTGCGAATTAACCAAAAGAGGGAGCCTCACTCTAGTAATGGGGGCTAGGGATGTCGCAATTGGTGAATACATTTCATAAAAATATGCTAAGAACCTTGACAAACTGCGTATTTTCTGCTATTTTTAATAAAATACCATTAGGAGTCTTTGTATGTATCTCAATGCAGTATTGTCCAGCGTTATAGTAAACGTATTTGTAAGCGTGGTAGTTGTAGTCGTAGGCTTTACGGTTATCAATAACGACGCCTCTTTTCGTGTTACTAATAACGGGTAATTTCAATACGCTTCCAATTGATGAAACAACTCCTTTTCAAGAGTATGAAAGTGAAGCAAAAACCCTGCGGTAACACACCGCAGGGTTTTTCATTTCAACCCTTTTTACTTCTTCCCTGGCTGTCCGGCCAGTGGCAAGCTTGTCTCATACATTACCGGGCCTATACCCGTTTATGTTATATTTCATAGCGAAAGGAGATCTATAGATGACAGGGGCAGATATGATTTGCGAATTGTTACTCGAGCAAGGGGTAGATACCGTCTTTGGCTACCCAGGCGGTGCGGCTCTTAACATTTATAACGCTTTATACCAGTACAAAGATCGGATACGCCATATTTTAACTGCGCACGAGCAAGGCGCTGCCCATGCGGCGGATGGATACGCCCGTGCAACGGGGAAAACGGGAGTGGTATTTGCCACCAGTGGTCCGGGGGCAACCAATCTGGTAACCGGTATTGCTACCGCCTATATGGATAGCATACCACTGGTTGCCATCACCTCCAACGTGGTCAATGATTTGATTGGCCGCGACGCCTTTCAGGAGGTATGCATCACCGGTATTACCATGCCTATAACCAAACATAACTTTTTTGTTAACCGAGTGGAGGATTTGGCGCATACCGTAAGAGAGGCCTTTCGTATTGCCAGTACGGGAAGAAGAGGTCCGGTTCTGATTGATATAACCAAGGATGTGACAGCTGCCGAATCCAAGCTGCCTCCGCCTCAACCAGCGGCACAGCCTATCTATACGGCGACAGAGGAAGATATTATCCGTACTTCCGAGTTGCTTAGCGATTCCACACACCCGGTATTGCTGATTGGCGGCGGAGCCATCGCCTCAGGAGCAGAGGATGTGATCCGGCAATTAATGGAAAGATGCGATTTGCCCGCCACCTATACCATGATGGCTGCCGGTATTCTCGACCCAGAGGATCCGCGCAATTTGGGAATGGCCGGCATGCATGGCACCCCTGCGGCAAACCGCGCTTTAAGCGAGGCAGATTTTATCCTTGCCTTAGGAACACGCTTTAGCGATAGAGTAGCCTTAAATCGTGAGAAATTCGCAAAAGCCGCAGCTATCGTACAGGTTGATATTGACCACAGTGAAATCAATAAAAATATCCCTGTAGATTTGGGAATTGTGCAGGATGTACGCAGCATGGTAGAGCAACTGCTGCCCTATGTAAAGCCGCGCCGGCTGGAAAGGTGGCATGCCAAGCTGGCTGGATGGAAAGAAAAATACTATAAACCCTCAGATGACCCGGACTGCCTGAAGCCGCATCAGATTATGGAGATAGTCAGCGCCATGACAGATGAGAAAACCATCTTTGTTACCGACGTGGGCCAGCATCAAATGTGGGCGGCACAGCACCTGCATCATCAACATCCGCGTCAGTTTCTAACCAGCGGTGGATTGGGAACAATGGGCTTTGGCTATGGTGCAGCCATTGGCGCACAAATCGGCTGTCCCGACCGCCGAGTGATTCATTTTACTGGGGACGGCTCCTTTCATATGAATCTGAACGAAGCCTGCACTGCTGTCAGCTATAATCTACCCATTATTAGCATTATCATAAACAACCAGGTACTGGGTATGGTCTATCAATGGCAGACTGTCTTCTATAACCGCTGCTTCTCCGAAACCACGCCAGAGCGCAAAACTGATTTTGTCAAATTGGCTGAGGCCTTTGGTGCAGTTGGATACAGGGCGAGTACGCTGGAGGAATTTAAAACCTGCCTGGCGAAAGCACTACAACAAAAGGGACCGGTATGGATAGAATGTGTGATTGACCGCGAGGAGCGGGTACTGCCGATGATTCCCAACGGTGGTACCTTCCGTGATATCATACTGGAATAGGAGGTATCTTGGATGTTAAAGGAAAAAAGAGAAATCGTCAGTATTCTGGTAGATAACCGTGCCAATGTGCTAACCCGTGTTACCAATCTGTTTGGCCGACGCGGCTACAATATCGATTCCCTTACCGTATCAGCGACCAACAACCCGGATATTTCCCGCATCACCATTGTCTTTTCCTGTACAGATCAGAGCCTACCACAAATCATCGCGCAAACGGAAAAGCTGGAAAATGTGCGCTCTATCTTTATTCTTGAGCATAATAACAGCCTCTACCGGGAGCTATTATTAGTCAAGGTACGGGCAAATCGTGCGGAAAGGGCAGAGCTCAAGGAGTTTATTGAAATCTACCGCGGCAAAATTGTCGACCTCTCCCCTTCCAGTATTATTATAGAGCTGACTGGCTCGCCAGAAAAGCTGGACGGCTTTCTTGATATGCTAGCTGATTACCAAATTATGGATATCTGCCGTACCGGTATAACCGGTATTGCACGCAAAGAATAGATGCTTTTCTTATTGCCTGATATCACATTAGCAAAATACAAGCAAATGAAATGGAGAAAGGAATACATACCATGATTAAAAAATACTATGATCAGGACTGCAATTTTGGAGTACTGGATGGGAAAACCATTTCCATCCTCGGTTTTGGCAGCCAGGGCCATGCGCATGCGCAGAACCTTAAGGAAAGTGGTGCGCAAGTAGTAGTCGGTTTACGTGAGGGATCTGCCAGCTGGAAAGCAGCGGAGGAAGCAGGGTTGGAGGTTATGACAGTAGAAAATGCAGCACAGGCCGGCGATATCGTGATGATGCTGGTACCGGATGAGGTAGCTGCAGATATCTACAAGCAACAAGTTGCACCCTACATGCAGGAGGGTAACGTGCTGATGTTTGCACATGGCTTTAATATTCACTACAATCAAATCCAGCCAGCCTCCTATCTGGATGTAATTATGGTTGCGCCCAAAGGACCAGGACACACTGTACGCAGTCAGTACCTGGAAGGCAAGGGTGTTCCCAGCCTGATTGCGGTATATCAGGATGCGAGCGGCAAGGCTAAGGACTATGCATTGGCCTATGCTTCGGGCATTGGTGCAGGCCGGGCCGGTATTCTGGAAACCACATTCAAAGAAGAGACGGAAACTGACCTATTTGGCGAGCAAGCGGTTTTATGCGGCGGCGTGACCGAGTTGATGAAAGCGGGCTTCGATACGCTGGTAGAAGCGGGTTATGAGCCGGAAATGGCCTATTTTGAATGCATCCATGAAATGAAGCTGATTGTTGATTTGATTAACAGCGGAGGCTTTGAGCAGATGCGCTACTCTATTTCAAATACGGCAGAATATGGCGATTATGTTACCGGCCGCAAAATCATTACTGAAGATACCCGCAAGGCCATGAAGGAGGTATTAGCGGATATTCAGGACGGCAGCTTTGCCAGCAACTTTATTCAGGAATTCCGCGCTGGCGGCAAAGCCAGATTCCTGGCTACCAGAAGAAAGGAAAGCGAGCATCTGCTGGTTAAGGTTGGTAGAGAGCTAAGAGAAATGATGAGCTGGCTGAAAAAATAAGGAGGGCCTTTTATGCTCCGAAGTACAAATGTAACCAAGGGCATAGAAAAAGCCCCTATGCGGAGCCTTTTTTACGCCATGGGCTATACAAAAGAAGAATTGTCCAGACCGCTGGTTGGTATAGTCTCGGCACACAGCGAGATTGTGCCCGGCCATATACACTTAGATAAAATCAGCGAGGCGGTCAAGGCAGGTGTACGCATGGCAGGCGGCACACCCATCGAGATTCCATCCATTGGTGTATGTGATGGTATTGCCATGGGGCATATTGGCATGAAGTACAGTCTGGCCAGCCGTGAATTGATCGCGGACAGCGTAGAAACCATGGCCTTAGCGCACTGCTTTGACGGACTGGTGCTGGTACCGAACTGTGATAAAATCGTGCCCGGTATGCTCATGGCAGCAGTGCGTCTCAATCTTCCGGCAGTAGTCTGTTCCGGCGGACCCATGTTAGCTGGCCTGGTAAACGGACAGGAAAGCAGTCTCTCCCGCATGTTTGAGGCTGTAGGCGCGCGTAAGGCCAATCTAATAGATGATGAGGCGCTGGAGCAATACGAATTGAATGTTTGCCCAGGCTGCGGCTCCTGTTCAGGTATGTATACAGCGAACAGCATGAACTGTCTTTGCGAGGCTCTGGGTATCGCTTTGCCTGGCAATGGCACGATACCCGCCATAGCCAGCGCCAGAATCCAGTTGGCCAAACATGCTGGCATGGCCATCATGCAGCTGATAGAAAAGAACATCTGCGCCCGGGATATTGTGCATGCAGATTCTATTCACAATGCGCTTTGCTGCGATATGGCGCTAGGCTGCTCATCAAACAGCGTATTGCATCTGCTGGCCATTGCCAATGAAGCCGGCGTAAAGCTCAATCTGGAAACTTTTAATGAGGTAAGCAGCCAGGTTCCCAATCTCTGTCATCTGGCACCTGCTGGAGATACCCATATGCAGGATTTGGATGCCGCCGGCGGTATCCCAGCCGTACAGGCAGAATTGGCCAAAAAGGATCTATTGAATCTGGATGTTCTGACCGTCAGCGGAAAAACTCTGCGAGAAAATATCGCCAAGGCGCAAAACCGCAATCCAGAGGCCATTCGTCCAATTGATAAACCATATAGCCCCTATGGTGGCATTGCCATTCTCTGGGGCAATATTGCGGAAGAGGGCTGCGTAGTCAAACAAAGTGCCGTTGCGCCGGAAATGCTCAAGCATTCCGGTCCAGCCCGCGTCTTTAACAGTGAGGAAGAGGCCATTGCTGCCATTTATGCCGGCAATATTACAGATGGCGATGTGGTAGTCATCCGCTACGAAGGTCCTAAGGGCGGCCCTGGCATGCGGGAAATGCTTAACCCTACCAGCGCGCTGGCTGGCATGGGCTTGGATAAAACAGTTGCACTGATTACGGATGGACGCTTTAGCGGCGCCAGTCGCGGTGCTTCCATTGGACATGTTTGCCCAGAGGCAGCAAATGGTGGGGCAATCGGGTTGCTGGAAGATGGCGATATCATCACAATCGATATTTTAAATCATAGCATACAGGCCGAAGTCAGCGAGGAAACATTTGCCCGCCGACGCAACGCATATGTAGCGCCAGAGCCAAGCATAAAAAGCGGCTGGCTGGCCCGTTATGCACGCCTGGTGTCTTCTGCCAATGAAGGCGCAATTATGAAATAAATCTCTATCCCTTTGCGATCAGCGAGGTTATGAACTGTTTGGCAGTGCGGGGACTTCTTCCATTTTTTCGAATGGCAAAAGCCTCCGCCTGCTGAAACAACTCCTGTTCAGGCAGGAAAAGATTGTATTCCTTGGCCAATCCCTGAACAAGCTGCAAATATTGTGTGCGATCGGGTTTCTGAAAGGTAATGGTCAAACCAAAACGGGCGGAAAGACTGCTCAACTCCTGCAAAGTATCGTTTACATGAACCAGGTCACCCTGTCGCTGTGAAAAGGTTTCACGTACCAAATGCCGACGATTGCTGGTGGCATAGATAGCAACGTTTTTGCTGCACACAGAGGCGCTACCCTCTAGAATCGCTTTCAGTGCAGCATAGTTTTCATCATCTTCTGAAAAGCTCAAATCATCAATAAATAAAATGAACTTTAACGGATTATCAGCAATTGCTTCCAGAATATCCGGCAAATGCCACAATTGATTCTTTTTAATCTCAATCAGACGTAAGCCTTGCTCCTTATAGGCATTGACAATCGCTTTCACGGAAGAGCTTTTTCCTGTACCAGCATCTCCATAGAGCAAAACATTATTGGCAGCGCGCCCCTGTAATAAGGAGCGCGTATTTTCTATTATCATCTGCCGCTCTCTTTCATAACCATAAAGCTGGGATAGGCTTTGCGAATCCGGGTGCGCAATGGGTACAATATGTCCATCGCGAATATGAAACATATGATATTTGCTGTACATGCCATAGCCACAGCGGTCAAGCGCTGTCAGGCGTTGTGCGTACTCTTGGATAAGTGCACGTGAACAGCTCTGCCAGCTTGGCAAAGACATACAAGCGAAACACCTTTCGTACTCCTGACATACAAGGCCGGGCTCCGATTGCACCATATCCTGCAAAAACACCAATTCTTTCTTCAGACAGTCTTCAACCTCCGTAGGCACTTCCCTACCCCACGCCTTTTTGTGAACATAAAAATTATCGTCCTCCAGAACCAAACGGCAGATAAGGTCACCCAAATTTGCGCCATCCTGATAGAGCAAAGAAACAAATTCGCACCATAAAGCTGTAGCTGCCGCAGAACGGCTCCAATCGCGAGTTTCCCAGCTACGCAGACATCTATATAAAGAGGCAATAACCGGATTATCTAAAAGATTGCGAAATATAGTTAGACAGCTGAGTCCCTCAAGCCATTTCTCTAGATACATAAGCGAATGCTCCTTAACAAATTGAAATGAATATCCGATAGTATAAAGTATAAAACCAATTTAGTGGCTTCGCAAGGCTTTTGCTATAATTCCTTTTTCGTGCGCAAGATCAAACGCCAGGAAGAAGAAGCATCGTAGAATCGCGTTAATACGCAAAGCAATTTGGTAAGGTTCAGCTTAGCAAAAAATTAAACAATATAAAAAGTTAAATTTATATGCAAACATAGGAAATCAGTTATTCCATATTCAGAGAATATGAATTAGGATTGTGAGGGCTCTATTCTGATGTTCGCTCGGTTCATTGTATTTGTACCTGTCCGTATCTCCTGTTTTATGCTAATCCGCATTTTTTATATGCAATACGAAATAACACAGCAGCAACACCCATATTTATCACAATAATACAAATGCTATGAAGCTCAATTTTTAAACTACCTATTTGATTAAGGATAAGATGGATTTGTTGTGAATAAATATATTTGGCTATTTTAGCTATAGTTGTATTAAAAATGGACAACATAGGCAGAAAAGACAAAACCATCATGATAGGAACTGTGATTGAAGTGGCTGCCATTTGCGTCTTACTCCAAGTACCGATTGCTGCTCCAATCAATAAAGAAGCTAAAATCCCGATTGCCATAACAACCATAAAAGAAAGGCTTAGCTTTAGCTCATAGTTTGCTGAAATACATAGGAGCGCAGCCCCAAGCATACACATAGTCCACACATAAATACCAATACCCAATAGATACTCACGTGGCTTTACATTTGACATTAGCAATACACGAAGTGTATTCTTTTCTTTTTCCTCTGCTATAATAGCGGTAATGCTTGTCAATGGTGCCATGCCGATATACATTGTGGCAAACAGATTTACAAAAAAGTTCTCTGGCATACCATCTATTTTTACAGCATTATTCATTATCAATGCTAAAATAGGGAACATAATAAATTGAATGAAAATGGTTTTATTTTTAATTGTATCCTTCATCTGTTTCTTGAAAATGGCAATTATATTACTCATTCGAATCCAACCCCTTTCCTGTTAATTCAATAAAAACAGTTTCAAGTGTTGGCTCTGTAGAATGTATTGTTTCAATCAGATTGTGCTCTAAATAATCCTTCAATAAAGGAATGGCCTGACTCCCATTTTCCAATGATACCTTTTTTCCATCCCTACATGTAACTTCTATTCTATTTAGGTGGTTATATTTTTTACAAATGTCTACTGGACTTCCGCACTCTATCATACTTCCTCTGCTTAATAAAGCTATGCTGTCGCAAAGATACTGTGCTTCAAACATATTATGCGTTGTAAGAAAGATAGTTGTCCCCTTTTCTTTTTGTTCTTTTAAAGCTTCATGTATTTGTTTCGTTGTAGCAGGGTCGAGGCCAGAGGTTGGTTCGTCAAGAAAAACTAATTTCGCATGATTCATCAACGCCCGGGCTAAAGATAAACGGTTTTTCATGCCCTTGGAAAATTTTGAAACAGGTAGCTTTCGAGCTTCATATAAACCAAAGTCTTTTAACGTTTCGTTCACCACACTATGCGAGATATGATAAATATCAGCATAAAAAAGCAAATTATCATATGCAGATAGCCTCTCATATAGGCCCCAATTATCCATCATTATTCCGATTCTGCTATGTTCCAATGCGGTCAGTTTCGCTGTATCTTTTCCAAAAAGCGCAGCAGAACCATTTTTTTGCTTGAGTTGGCCTGTTAAAATCTTTATAAGTGTTGTTTTTCCTGCGCCTGATGGCCCCAATAATCCAAAAATTTCTCCTTCCTGCACGGCAAAGGTAATATTATTTAAAACCTTCTTATCTGCAAAGCTATGAGAGATCCTTTCTGCTCTAATTGCATAATTCATTTTATTTTTCTCTCACTTTCCTTCAACTTTTGCAGTGCTTTCTCTAGCTGTCGATTTTCGGCCCTTTCTTTCATAACCATCACCAAATAACTACCGAGAAAACATATTCCGAAACAAATAAAGAACATTACCCATGGCTGCCACATCGATACAGGAAACCACTGAAATTTAATTATAAAAATAATAATAACGATAACCACCATCAATAGCATACAGATTGTTCTTAAACAAATCGACATTTTTTTTATCCATGTATCTGTAAAAAACAGGAACCTTATTCCTGTAATCAATACAGAAATGCACAAGAACTGAAATGCAATTTTTGTGGAAACGCCTTGATTTCCAAGCTCAAATATAGCAGAAAAGCCTTTCGCTGAATTTCCAAAAATAAGGCTAAAGATATGTAGTGTTAGCATAGTAAATCCAAATATGCACACTACCTGAGTTAAATAATCAAAAACCGTTCTCTTTTTCTCCATTTATATCACCCCTAATCTCTTTTTTAACGCATCCGCATATTGCCTTGACGCTATTATTTGTTCGCCATTGGACATTGTAATACGAAGCTTCCTGTTAATATCCGTTTTCAATGACTGTATATTTTGCAAGTGGATAAGAAATGATTTACTTACACGAAAGAAACCATATTCCGCAAGTTGTTGTTCCAATTCATAAAGACGAAGTTCGGATTCGTACATATTATCAGCTGTATAAATGAAGCATTTTCTATCTACACTTTCTATGTATATAACCCGTGCAATATCCAATAAATGTATCTCACCATTTTTCTTTCCTGTTATCTGATTATTTATCATTCGTAAACTTGCCAATATTTTTTCTATACGTGGGGTTAACTGTTTGCAGATAACTGTTATTTCCAAATCAGTAACATCTTGATCAACTAAAATTTCTATCTTCAAAGTATCACCGCCTTTCCAAATCCAATTATACGCAATAAAACTTCCTTTTCAATCAGTCAAAACATAAGTTGCCGATTTTCAAACACAAGTTGCCACCTCTATTACTTAACAAAGAATACGGTCTTTTCTTGCTCTCTAATTTTAGCCCATAATCAGTTACTATCGCTCTTTCCCACCCTTAGAAAAAATCCTTAAAAAGAACTTTGAAGACATGGAAAAAGAAAAAGCCCTCTAAAAGGGGGTAAATCCTCTTAAAGGGCCTATCTTTTAATCTACAACTAATCTTTTGGTAAAATATCCACTAAAGCTAATAGGAAACCAATAGAAAAAAGAGACGGTCAGGGGAAAGGACCTGACCGTCAAAACTTACTCCCGGCAATGACCTATGCTTCCAGGGACCGGCGTCCCAAGTACTTTCGGCGCAGGAGAGCTTAACGGCT
>CALXSV010000196.1 GCA_944391235.1 uncultured Clostridia bacterium
TTAAGCAGTTTGTGGCCGGAAATAGAGGATTACTTTTTTGATAATGTTTTTGCTGGCTTTATGGAGTGCTGTATGTCCATGATGCGCGCTGCGGACATTGAAAGGCGCGGCAAATCTCCGTCCGGCCGTATGCTGGGACAATTGATTGAGGAGTTGGCCCAGACCTTGATGGATTTGGAGTATACGCTGTCTGTACAGATGGCCATAGAGGATATGGATGAGTATAAACGCCGTCTGGCCCTGCTGCTTGCAGAGGAAGAGGCGCAGGACGCGCCGCAAAATCATTTGCGCTGCGCTGCGGATTGCAGTGCGGAGCAGGAAGCAGATGCGATTGGTGCTGCCGATACGGATAGGCTGGATGAGTCGGATTGTGCTGAAGATGGCAGCAATCTGGATAATGCCTGCTAAACAGGGCAGTCTACATAAAAAGAAAATCCGCTTTCCCAAAAAAGAAGCCCGGGCTTTTCATCGCCGGGGCTTCTTTTGCTTTTACGCGCCCGCCTGTGATCCAACGCGTAAAAGGCAGGATGCTATAGGCTAAAAGAGACGAAAAGAGAGCCAGGGGGGACTGGCTATCTTTTCCTGAAGAAAAAGGGGGATCATGAAGCCACCTTGGGGGGAGTGGCGTCAATGGGTCAAATTTAGGGGCTTCCTTGCGGAAGCAAATGCGTATTTTATATAACGCCAAATGACGATGCCGCAAGGCATCTCTTGCAAGAATACCCTATATTGAACAAAAAGTCAAGTATTTGGGATAAATAATTGTTACATTTTTGGAAAATTTTTTTTATTATTCTGCGCTACGCTGTCGCAATACTTTGCATGCCATGCCTGCTACAGCTAATATTCCAGATAGCTCAGCGGGTCAATGGTCGTGCCGTCGATGCGGATTTCAAAATGTACATGTGGGCCGGTGGTGGTACCGGTCATGCCAATGCTGGCAATGGCGTCGCCACGCTCCACTTCATCGCCCTCCTGCACATAAAAATTGTTGCAGTGCGCGTAATAGGTTTCAATGCCATTGCCGTGGTCGATGATCACCAGATTGCCATAGCCGCTGCCATTGTAGGCTGCATAGCTGACTGTGCCGGATTCAGAGGCTACAATGGTGGTATCATAATCATGCGCCACGTCAATACCACTGTGCCAGCCGCGTGAGCGCCAGCCAAAACGTGAGGTGATGATACCGACCTCGTCCTCCAGCGGCCAGATAAAGGCGGCCAGCGTGGAGCCGGAGCGTGAGCTGATCACCACAGCGTGGCCCACCTCTATTACCTCGTCTACAGCCTCCTTCAACACCACCGAACCTACCTCCTCACTGGCCACCTGCTGGCCGTTCACCTCTATGGTGCGGTAGGTGAGCAGTTGCTCGCCATCTTGTCCGGCCGTTATCAGCTGTTCTTGGCCCAGCTCCAGCTCATCGCTGCTCACACGCGTGGTCTGGTAGGGGATAGCCTGCTTTTCCTGCGTCTCCCGCTCTACCCGTACGGTGATCAGCGGCGCGCTGTCCTGCGTAAGCAGCTGTGCAGCTTCCTCAGCGCTACACACCTGGTCAAAGCTGACGCTTTGCTTTTGCATGCTGATTTCCTCGCTGGTATAAACCGCGGACACACCATCTTCACCCACCAGCCCAAAACGGGCTTTGGCCTGTGCTATCGCGGAAATCGCTGCGTCGGCATCTGCCACATAGATTTGAGGCTCGCCGTCAATCAGCAGCGCCATTGCCTCAACCTCCAGCTGTAAGTAGTCCTGTAGTATCTGCGCAGCCTCCTCCGCACTGCAATAGTCGCTGTTCTGCGGACTGGCGTGTCGAATTTGTACCTCATTGCGATAGTGCAGGCCCACGCTTTCCGCTGATTCCGCATTTAAAAATTGTGCAGCCGTATTGTCCAAACATAGCTGCAACGCCTGCTGGGCTTCTTCCTCGCTGACCAAATATGCCAGACTTTGTCCATCCACGCGGATTTCCCAGCCTGTGCCGGATGCGCTGTTGAGCAGCCCCAGCCCTATGCACACAAAGAGAAGCAGTAGTCCGATTAGCAGGGTAGCGCTGCGCCGGGTTCTGGCACTGCTGCGCTTTCCTTGTCTGGTGGAAGCCTGTCGGGGATGCGTATAGCAGACCGCCTCGGTGAGATGCTCTGTATCTAGTGTTTTCCTGCTTTGTTTTGCCATATGTCTGTAAATCCTTAGCTATGGCTGCGTATGATAGCAACCAGTATTGCTGTATTTAGCATAGCTTTTATGTGTTAGCAGAATATGGCGGGTAGGTGATTTTTTACTGAAATTTTATTTAAATGCCTGCTAGAGGCATGCTCACAAGCTACGCTATTCCGCTGCGGCGGGTGCATTTTTAGCAAAAAACGGTAAGCTACGGGTTGTAGCTTACCGTTTTATTATTGGGTTGTGCCAGTGGATTGGCCGGTTTATTCTTTGTTTAAAACGATTTCTTTGAGCAGGTTTACCGTACCATCTACACCAAATACCGAGCTGTTCAGACATACGTCGTAGCTTTCCACGCGTCCCCATTTTTTCATGGTGTAGAAATTGTAATAGGAAGCGCGTTGTCTATCCGTGCGCAGGATAATGCGCCGGGCTTCTTCAGAATTTTTAATGTTGGAGCGCTCCATCACGGTTTTGATGCGGTCCTCCATGGGTGCGTAAATAAAGGCGCTCAGCAGAGCGGGGTCCTTTTCCAGAATGTAGTCTGCGCAGCGGCCAATGATCACGCAGGAGCCCTCCTTGGCAATGTTGCGCAGGGTGTCGAACACTGCTTGCATGACCATGCGGTCCACGGTAACTTCATTGCTGTTGACCACCGGGCCAAGGGAATAATTATTCGAAATCATATTCAGCATAAGGCCTTTGGTTTTTTCATCGTAGCCGCTAAATAGGCCGGCATACAGTCCGCTTTCCTCCGCGGCGCGGCTTAAGATTTCTTTATCATAAAAAGGAATATTCAGGTCAGCTGCTAATTTTTGTCCAATTTTACGACCTTCGCTGCCATACTGGCGGCCAATGGCAATAATCGCCTTTTTCATACAAATCCCTCCTTCAGCCATTTGGTAACCTACATCTTACATATCATTTATATTAAACATTTGCGCGCAATTTCCTACCGGACTTATGCTTTTTATGCATCCTTTTTTGCTTCTTTGTCGAAAAAATAATAAAAAATGATAAAAAATAGCTTAAAATTTATAAATCCCCTTGCAAATATAAATTTATCTGTTATAATGACATTAATAGTAAGAACTATGGTTAGTGTTATATCACTTTAATCATAACCAAAGGGGTCCTTCCTTCCCCTCGTGCTTCTTCTTTTCTCCTTCTTTTTATATGATGTGATATTGCGTATTAGCTGATATCATAATCAGGCGGCGCCTCGCAGCAGCGGGGCGCTATTGCTTTTCTGCCATTTAATATACTATAGTATATTAGAGGATATTATCTAGTAGTACATTGCAAAACAAGCAGATTTTTGCTATAATTTAGCTGTATGGCACAAGCGAAAAGGAGTTTAACTGGCTATGAATTATGACAATAAACTGATTGTCGCTAAGCTACAGCGCTGGGAAAAATATCTGCGCGGCTTTTCCCTGCCGGAGTGGGATGAGCTGCCGGCTTTTGAGCTGTATATGGACCAGGTGATTGTACTGCTGACCCGTTATCTGGATTATCTGCTGTACGATGCCAGCACAGATACGGTGATTACTGCCAGCACGATTAACAATTATGTACGTATGAAGATTATGCCCCCACCGGTAAAGAAGCGTTATTCACGGCTGCATCTGGCTTATCTGATCATTATATGCATTATGAAGCAGAGCCTGAACATCGCCTATGTACAGAAAATGATTCCCATTGGCATTGATGAAGAAGAAGTGAAAAGAATCTATAATGATTTTGTCAATAAATATAAGCATACCTGCTACCGCTTTATTGAGCAGATGAGCAATGAATCCGCAGCTGTGCTGCGCAAAGAGGAGGCCACGGCGGAGGATGTATCTAATTTGGTCGTGGAGCTGGCTGTTTCCGCTAACCTGTTCAAGCTGGTAACAGAAAAAATTATCAATTTACAGGATAAAACGCTGGCTGATTTTACGCCTGAGCAGGAGCGTGTGCCGGGCAAGCGTCCACGTCCGCACAGCAGCCTGCCGGTGGAGCAGACTGAAGAGATGGGGCCGGAGCCGACAGAGCAAGCTGCGGTGAAGGAAGGGTAGCCTATGAAAAAGGATACAATTGCCGCCATTGCCACGCCGCTGGGCGCTGGCGGCATTGGCATTGTGCGTGTTAGCGGGCCGGACGCAGCCACTGTTTTGTCGTGCTTATTTCAGCCCGCCGGGGGCCGGCAGATTGACCAGATGGAAGACCGTCGCCTGTATCTGGGCGAGGTGCGCGATGCCCAGGGTGTGCTGCTTGACCGCGCGCTGGCTGTGCTGATGTACGCCCCGCACAGCTACACAGGCGAGGATGTGGCAGAGCTGCAGCTGCACGGCGGCCCTACTTTACTGCGCAGTGTGCTGGCGGCTGCGCTGACTGTGGGCGCGCGCCTGGCTGAGCCGGGTGAATTTACCCTGCGCGCCTTTTTGAACGGCAAGATTGCCCTAAGCCAGGCTGAAGCTGTAGCGGATCTGATTTCCGCCCGCACCGGACGAGCCTCGCGGCAGGCTGCACAGCAGCTGGCTGGCAAGCTGGCTCAGCGCATTGCTGCGATTGAGGAGCAGCTGACCGGTGTTTTGGCGCAGATTACCGTGGGCGTGGATTTTCCCGATGACGTGGACGCCCCGCAGAACAGCGAGCTCTTGCAGCAGATACAGGAGGTATCCGCACAGATTGACCAGCTGCTGGCCACTGCGGGGCAGGGACGGATCGTGCGCGACGGTGTGCGCGTGACCATTGCCGGCGCGGTGAACGTGGGCAAATCCAGCCTGCTCAACCGCTTACTTGATGCGGAGCGTGCGATTGTAACTGAGCTGCCGGGTACGACGCGTGATTTGATTGAGGAAGCCGTGGATATTGAGGGCGTCCCTCTGCTGCTCACGGATACCGCGGGGTTCCGCGATGTGCGCACGGTGGATAAGGTGGAGCGCCTGGGCATGGATTTATCGCGCCGCGCCATGGAGCAGGCCGGCGTAAGCATTCTGGTGCTCGATGGTACGCTGGGCGTTGTGGATGCGGAATCGCGCCTGCTGCTGCGGGAAACGCAGGATAAGCCGCGCCTGCTGGTGATCAACAAGCTGGATGCGGCAAGCCCGCAGGATATTGCCCATATTCGCAGTGCGCTCTTAGAGTTGGACGCAGATTTGCGCATTGTCGAAGTAAGCGCGCGCAGCGGGCAGGGACTGCCTCAACTGCGGCAGGCCATTTTGGAGCTGGCCGGCGCAGTGCCAGAGGGCGCGTCTACCGCCCTGGTCAGCAATCTGCGTCATATTCAGGCCTTGCAGGAGGCGCAGCAGGCCCTGTTGTCCGCACAGTCTGCTCTGGATATGGAGATACCGACGGATCTGGTTTCCATTGATGTGGAAAACGCGCTTACCGCTTTGGGTGAAATCAGCGGCCGCAGTGTGTCTGAGGAAGTGCTGAACAATATTTTCAGTCGCTTTTGTCTGGGCAAGTAGAGACTTGGGCAGAGCAAAGAAAAAGCACCGTGTTGCCAAATGCCGGGTAATCTGGTTGTAAAGCACTTGCACATTTATGTTACCGCTTGCAATGCACTTATTTTAGAGGAAATTGTGAAGTTTGAATTGATTTATGACTGATACGGAGACCGCCCGTGCAAAAAATGTAGGGAGGTCTTTGTCAAGCGGTAGATTTCTTCACACTGTTCTGATATACTTTTATGCTTTATTCCGTGTAAGAGTGAGAAAATTAGAAGTTGTAGAGGAGATTCGTATGGACAAGAAATTGACAGAGATGCTTCATCTTGATTTAGAGCCGGTAGGAATTTATTTTGGAAATACGTCATTGGAATGTGACTTGAATGCTTCCTCTGAAAAACGAAACTGTGTTATTCCTTTTGTTATGGCAGCAGCAAAGGGAAAAACAGTCTCAATGGATGAGGAAAGCTGTAATTGTCCGGGTGGAGCAACGGGATGCTGTTTTGGGGATGGATTTACAAGGAGGAACCCCAACATTCATAAGATGCTTTCACAGGGACTTGGAGAGGATGCGCCAGAAGGCGCTCCGCTTATGGTAAAAGAGGGGGAACGTTTTTTCTGTAATGAAAATCTTGCAATGGAGTGGAGAAAAAGTTTGCCTTATTCCGATAAAGCGTATCCAAGAATTGTATTTGCACCATTGAGCAGATGGAATGAAATTGGAACACCGGATTTAGTTTTTGTTTTTGCCAATCCAGACCAAATTTCTGCATTGGTAGCAATGCAGGGCTTCCATAATGGAAAGGCAATGAATACAATTGCACCTTTTGGGGCGGCATGCCATTCTATTTTATATGCAGCAGAGCAAATGGACAAAGCGGAACCATATGCTGTTATGGGACTGTTCGACATTTCTCAACGCAACGTTACGTTAAAAAATTATTTGTCAATGACTATGCCATATGAACTTTGGGGTAAAATGACAGTGGATTTGGACAAGAGTTGCCTTACTACACATAGCTGGAGAAATATCGAAAAACGCTTATCGTAAATTTAACAAACTCCATAATGGTAGGACGCAGAAAGCTCCAGTTTGTCAGAGCGGCAAACTACAATTTGTAGGACTGATGAAAATCCTTTAGGCGCTAAAGGGAGCACTTCTGTACTCTCCTATCGGGCGTATCGTCGCGCGGAGCTTCATTCTCTGTCAGCAGAAGCAGACTGCTTGACCTCGGCATGTTGCGTTACTTCGTGGCTACACCCCTTTGCGCCGCTAAAGCGGCTATCTCCTGTGGACTTGCCATTTGCGAACGGTTTTGACAAACTATTTGTCGCCAGCAAGTTTGAAAAACTAAAAATCGAAAAACTGACCGCCCGCTGGCCGCAATCCGCGAAAAGTTGGCGGTCTTGTTTATACCCATTTCCAAAATAGGCTCACACAGAAAAGCATCCGTACCGAATTGGTACGGATGCTTTTCTGTTTTACGAACGCCAGCCAAATGGCAAGCCCGGTGCTTTGTTGTTGTGCTATTCAAAGCGAATTTTGCTGGTTTCAAGCGGTGTCGCCGTGGGATAATCGCCGCTGAAGCAGGCGGTGCAAAAGCCGCCGTCCGCATGTTTGTCTGCAATTTCCTGCGCCAGGTGCTGGGCATTCTCCAGGCTGAGATAGCCCAGGCTATCCGCGCCAATGATTTGGCGGATTTCCTCCAGCGTGTGCTGGTAGGCAATCAGCGATTCGCTGGAATCAATGTCCGTGCCATAGAAGCAGGGGTAGAGAAAGGGCGGAGCGGATACGCGCATATGCACTTCCTTTGCACCGGCCTCGCGCAGCAGGCGCACAATGCGCGCGCAGGTCGTGCCACGTACAATGGAATCATCCACCATGACGACGCGTTTGTTGCGGATGGTAGAGGGTACGGGATTGAGCTTAATCCGTACCTTATCCTCACGATCCGATTGGGTGGGCGAGATAAAGGTACGGCCAATGTATTTGTTCTTGAGCAGACCGTTGCCAAAGGGAATCCCAGAGGCGCGAGCATAGCCAATGGCCGCGTCAATGCCGGAGTCTGGCACGCCAATCACCACATCCGCTTCTACCGGATGCTGCTGAGCCAGAAAAGCACCGGCGCGCAGGCGGGCTTCATGCACAGAGCTGCCTTCAATGATGGAATCCGGGCGGGCAAAGTAGATGAATTCAAATACGCACAGCCGGTGCGGCTGGCTGTTACAGTGCTCGCGCCGCGTGTGTACGCCCTTGCTGTCAAAGATGAGGATTTCACCGGGCAGTAAATCGCGGATAAAGGTGGCGCCCACTGCGTCCAGCGCGCAGGATTCCGAAGCCACTACGTAAATGCCCTCTGCCGTACGGCCGTAGCACAAAGGCCGGAAGCCGTGCGCATCGCGTACAGCAATCAGCTTGGATTCCGTCATGATGGCCAATGCATAAGCGCCGTGCAGACGCGGCATGGCGCGGCTTACTGCCTCTTCTATATCATGATGCAGGGCTTCCTGGTTGATGACATGCGCGATGATTTCCGAATCTGTGCTGGAGTGGAAGATGGAGCCGTTCATTTCCAGCTGCTGGCGCAGCTCGCTGGCATTGACCAGATTGCCGTTGTGCGATAGGGCCATGGCCCCGCGCGTATGCCGCACCACAATGGGCTGAGCGTTGCTGCGCTCGCTGGAGCCGGTTGTACCATAGCGGACATGTCCTACTGTAATGTTGCCCGGCGGGTATTGGGCCAGCTCCCTACTGTTGAAAACCTCGCTGACCAGGCCGCTGTCCTTATGGCAGCGGATGGCGCCCGCGCTGGCTACGGCAATGCCGCAGGCCTCCTGCCCACGGTGTTGCAGGGCATACAGTCCATAATAGGCCATGCTGGCGGCGTTAAAATCCTGCTGCTGGCTGCTGTAGGCGGCAAAAACGCCGCAGGCCTCATGCAGGCCGCTATCTGCGGCTGGGCGGTAGCTGTTCATTTGCTCTCACCCAGCAGACGGTGCATGATTTCCTGGTAGGCCTCCTCCACACCGCCTAAATCGCGGCGGAAGCGGTCCTTGTCCAGTTTTTCATGCGTGCTTTTGTCCCAGAGGCGGCAGGTATCCGGAGAGATTTCATCCGCCAGAACGATGCTGCCATCTGCCAGACGGCCAAATTCCAGCTTGAAATCAACCAAGTCAATGTGAATACTGGCAAAAAAGTCCTTGAGCAATTGATTGATTTGCAGGGCCAGCTGGCTAATCGTATCGATTTCCTCAGCTGTGGCCAGATGCAGGGCCAGCGCATGATAGCGGTTGAGCAATGGATCGCCCAGCGCATCATTTTTATAGGAAAATTCCAGCGTGGGCTGGTCAAAGACAATGCCCTCCTCCACACCGTAACGCTGAGCAAAGGAGCCGGCAGAAATGTTGCGCACAATCACCTCCAGCGGAACAATGGACACCTTTTTCACTACAGTTTGGCGCTCGGACAGCTCCTCTACAAAGTGGGTGGGAATGCCGTGGCTGGCCAGCATGGACATCATGCGGTTGGTCATGCGGTTGTTAATGGAGCCCTTACCCTGGATGCTGCCCTTTTTCAACCCATTAAAGGCGGTGGCGTCATCCTTGTATTCAACAATCAACAAAGAGGGATTATCGGTGGCATATACTTTTTTGGCCTTTCCCTCATAAAGCATTTGCTGCTTAATCATGCGGTTGCTCCTTTCGCCTTGTAAGCCTGTCTACGTGTCTGCGTCGCTGCTCCCGGTCAGTGAGCTGTAAATGCAAAAAGCAGCCGCTATCCCGTGGGAAAGCTGTGGCTGCCTGTGCGCCGTGCCCGCTGAAGCTGGTAAAGAGCAGGACTCGCTAAAAAAACATAGTTAATAGTAGCACGCAGTAAAATATCTGTCAAGGGAAAATCCTGCATAAATTGTGCTTTTTTTGCATAGAGCTTTTGCTTATATAAGGTGAGAGTTCGCTCCGCTCTTGTTGTCTGCCTGCTTTGCGCAGCCTTAGACAACAGACGCTGCCCCAGAAAAGATTTTTTTCTTGGGTGCGGCAGGTATAGTCCCAGCTACATGTGGTGAAAAAAGGAATAAAAATTTTTTTAATTTTTTTATTGACAAGAGCTTTTAGTCGTACTATAATTACCACATCGGAAGAACAAGGGTGTTCTCAATGGCACACCCCTGTTCTTTTTTTGTTTATATAACGGCTCTTCAGGAAACAAAAATAAAAAGATTGAATTAGCTTGCAGCTTATCAGCAAAAGCCGAAAGGAGTACCTACTATGAGTAAATATTCTAAAGAAGACATTATCCGCATGGTCGCAGACGAAGATGTGGAATTTATCCGTATGCAGTTCACTGATATTTTCGGCCAGCTGAAGAATGTCGCCATCACCCGCTCGCAGATTGAAAAGGCCGTAAACAACCAGATTATGATCGACGGCAGTTCCATCGTAGGCTTTACCCGCATTCATGAATCCGACCAGTATCTGCGTCCGGATTTGGATACCTTCACCATCCTGCCCTGGCGTCCGCAGCACGGCAAAGTCGCCCGCTTTATCTGCGATGTATATAATCCGGATGGCACTCCCTTTGTTGGCGACCCACGCGGTGTGTTAAAGGCCGTACTGAAACGGGCCGCGGATATGGGCTATGTGTTTAACGTGGGTCCGGAATGTGAGTTCTTCCTCTTTGAAACGGATGAAAACGGACGGCCTACGACCAAAACAGGCGACGAGGCCGGCTACTTTGATTTGGGTCCGCTGGATCATGGCGAAGGAACCCGCCGCGAAATCTGCTTTGCACTGGAAGCCATGGGCTTTGAGATTGAGGCCTCTCACCACGAGGTAGCGGCCGGGCAGCACGAAATTGATTTTAAATATGCCGAGGCCCTGCGTGCGGCGGACAATATTATGACCTTTAAGTTGGCGGTAAAGACACTGGCCCAGAAAAACGGCCTGCATGCCACCTTCATGCCAAAACCCATTTTCGGTATTAACGGCTCTGGTATGCATACCAATATGTCCCTGTTTAAAGATGGCAAAAATGTTTTCTTTGACCCATCGGATTCCCGTAAACTATCCAAGGAGGCCTACAGCTTTATCGCCGGCCTGCTGACACATATGAAGGGCATGGCTGCCATTACCAATCCGCTGGTCAATTCCTATAAACGTTTGGTTCCTGGTTATGAAGCACCCTGCTATCTTGCCTGGTCCGCTTCCAACCGCAGCGCCCTGATCCGGATTCCGGCAGCACGTGGACAGAGCACCCGCGTGGAATTGCGCTGCCCAGATCCTTCCTGCAATCCTTACCTCTCCCTGGCTGTTTGTCTGGCTGCTGGTCTGGATGGGATTGAAAAGGGCCTTACGCCTCCGGAGGAAATCACGGAAAACATCTTTGCCATGGATGATCAGACGCGCCAGGCGCACGGCATTGATAATCTGCCTGGTTCTTTGGCAGAAGCGCTTGCTGCCATGCAGGCGGATCCGCTGATTCGCGAAACACTGGGCGATCACGTGTTTAACCAGTATGTGACTGGTAAAAATATAGAGTGGGACGAATACCGTACCCGCGTCAGCAGTTGGGAAATTGCCAAATATATGGTGGCTTATTAAGGGCTGTACGGCATGCAGCTGGTCTGCCGCACCATATTGTAAATAGAAAAAGGAGGTGCAGCAGTGATTCGGACCGTTGTAGCGTTTAATAATGAAGGCGTAAGGAACTCCATTGCAGATACGCTAGAAAGAAATGGTATTCTGATAAGATATCGCTGCCGCACTGGCCATGAAGTGATTCGTGCGATTAAAAAAATGGGTGGCGGCGTGGTAGTCTGCGATTACAAGCTGCTGGATTTCACTGCCGAGCAGCTAGCCTATGAGCTGGGTGACATCGCCGCCTTCCTCCTCGTTTCCAAACCGCAGAACCTGGAGTTATGCGAGCATGAGGATGTATTTAAGCTGGCCTGGCCTCCCAGGACTGGAGAACTTACTGGCGCAGTGCATATGCTAATCCAGTTGGATCAGCGGCGCAGCCGGCGGCATTTGCCCAAGCGTAGTGCGGATGATGAATCCATCATCCGCAGGGCAAAGCTGCTGATTATGGAGAAGAACAACATGAGCGAGGAGCAGGCTTACCGCTTTATTCAGCGCAGAAGTATGGAAACCTCAGCAAAAATGTCTGATACCGCGCGTCTGATTCTGGAGGCCTTTGATTAATATTAATTATAGAAGAAAAGACGTCCGCTGTGGCCTGTCCGGCGAAGCTCCGCAGGCAGGCCGGAGTCGGGCATATGCATAGACTTGTGAAAGGAGAAGGGCCATGTTGGATTTTACAAAGATGCAGGGCATTGGCAATGATTACATATATATGGACAGCTTTCATCAGCAGATTCCCGATCCTGCCGCCCTGTCTATTCGCCTTTCTGAGCGGCATTTTGGTATTGGTGCGGACGGCCTGATTCTAATCAGCCCCTCTGACTGTGCGGATTTCCGCATGGACATTTATAATGCGGATGGCTCGCAGGCAGAAATGTGCGGCAATGGCATTCGCTGTGCGGCAAAGTATGCGTATGATAAGGGCTTGGTAGATAAACGCAGCCTGCGTGTGGAAACATTGGCCGGCATCAAGCATTTGCAGCTATACGTGCAGCATGGGCAGGTACATCGTGTGCGTGTGGACATGGGCATGCCGCGTTTGCAGCCAGCAGACATTCCCCTGGCAGCGGATTTGACTGATAACGCCTTCTCCCTGTCGCTGGACGGACAGGACTATGCTCTGTTCTGCGTATCCATGGGTAACCCGCATGCCATCCATTTTGTGCCGGATGTGCAGGCTGTGGATGTGCCGGGGCTGGGCCGCAGGCTGGAGCATAATGCTGCCTTTCCGCAGCGTAGTAACATTGAGTTCGTGCAAGTAGTGGATAGAAGAACCCTGAAGATGCGCGTTTGGGAGCGCGGCAGCGGCGAGACCTTAGCCTGCGGCACGGGTGCCTGCGCCAGTGTGGTGGCGGCTGTCAGCAGCGGCTACACGGAGCGCGAAGCAGTTGTGCAGCTGCGCGGCGGCGAGCTGCAAATTTGCTGGGATGAAAGCAGCGGTCATGTTTATATGACCGGCCCGGCGGAGGCAGTGTTTGACGGTGTGCTGCTACAGGCTGATTGAGCCTTTGCCCACTGCACTTAACAAAGAAAGGACTGGCGATATGGTACAGGTAAACAACAATTACAGCAAACTGCCAGGCAATTACCTTTTTTCCGAGGTGGCGCGCAAAAAACAGGCCTATTTGGAAGCGCATCCTACGGCCCAGTTGATCAATATGGGCATTGGCGATGTGACCCGCCCGCTTTTCCCCGCGGTGATTGCTGCCATGCAGCAGGCTGTGGATGAGATGGGGCAGGCCAGTAGCTTCCGCGGCTATGCACCGGAGCAAGGCTATGATTTTCTGCGTCAGCTAATTGCTGAATGTGATTTTCAGGCGCGCGGCGCGGATATCAGCGCGGATGAAATCTTTGTCAGCGACGGCGCGAAAAGCGACTGCGCCAATATTGGCGATATCTTTGCTCTGGACAATATCGTAGCTGTCTGCGACCCGGTTTATCCGGTGTATGTGGATAGCAATGCCATGAGCGGACGCGCAGGCGAGTATCAGGATGGCCGCTGGTCCAAGCTGGTGTACCTGCCCTGCACAAAAGACAATGCTTTTATTCCCCAGCTGCCGCAGCAGCCGGTGGATTTGATTTACCTGTGCTTTCCCAACAATCCCACCGGTGCTACAGCTACGGCAGCGCAGTTGCAGCAGTGGGTGGATTATGCCAATGCACAAGGTGCGGTGCTGCTTTTTGACGCGGCTTATGAGGCCTTTATTCGCACACCCGGTCTACCGCACAGCATCTATGAAATCGAGGGCGCCAAAACCTGCGCCATTGAATTTCGCTCTTTTTCCAAAACTGCCGGCTTTACCGGAACGCGCTGTGCTTATACTGTGGTGCCAAAGGATTTGGTGGTGCAGGGTCAGAGCCTGCGCGATATGTGGTACCGCCGCCAGTGTACTAAGTTTAACGGCGTATCTTATATTGTACAGCGCGGCGCGGCTGCTGTGTATTCTGCGGCTGGCCAGCAGCAGCTGGAGGAAACCATTTCCTACTACATGAACAATGCTGCAGGTATTCGTAAAATTTTGCAACAGGCTGGCCTTTCCATTTGCGGGGGCGTGGATTCGCCCTATATCTGGCTGGCTCTGCCGGATGGTCTGAGCTCCTGGCAGGCCTTTGATTTGCTGTTGCAGGAGGCGCAGGTGGTGACCACGCCTGGCTCCGGCTTTGGCAGCTGCGGAGAAGGCTATTTGCGTATGACTGCCTTTGGTGAGCCGGACAGCAGCCTGCGGGCAGCAGAGAAAATCGCGGCAGCGCTGCGTTAGGCGTTGCCTTACTATACAGCAGGGGCAGTTGGCAATCTACGCACTTGCAGGCTGTTTCCTGTCCAGTTCTTTTCAGTCCAAAAGTCCGATAGAAGGAAGTGATTCGTATGGAACGGGTACAACAGGCCGCCTTGTATGATCCACGTCTGGAGCATGATAATTGCGGTATTGGCGCAGTGGTGAACATACAGGGGCAAAAAACACATGATACCGTAGACCAGGCTTTAAAGATTGTGGAAAAGCTGGAGCATCGCGCGGGTAAGGACGCCACCGGCGAAACCGGGGACGGCGTGGGCGTGATGTTGCAGGTTTGTCACAGCTTTTTCTCTGCTGTTACCGCAGAGTTGGGCCTGGATATTGGCAATGCACGTGATTATGGCGTGGGTATGTTCTTTTTTCCACAGGATTGGCTGGAGCGCAGCCACGCTAAAAAGCTCTTTGAGGTGATTGTCGCAAAGGAGGGCATGGAGGTCATTGGCTGGCGCGATGTGCCGGTACAGCCGGATATTCTTGGCCAGCGCGCGCGTGATTGTATGCCCTATATTACCCAGTGCTTTGTACGCCGTCCAGAGGGCGTGGCGCAGGGTGTGGATTTTGACCGCCGTCTCTATGTGGCGCGCCGCGAGTTTGAGCAGTCTGTACCCGATACCTATGTGGTATCCCTGTCCAGCCGCACCATAGTTTATAAGGGCATGTTTTTGGTGCATCAGCTGCGCGGCTTTTATACAGATTTGCAGGATAAGCGGTATGCCTCTGCCTTGGCTCTGGTTCATTCCCGCTTTTCTACCAACACCAATCCCAGCTGGGAGCGGGCACATCCCAACCGTCTGATTCTGCACAATGGGGAAATCAATACCATCCGTGGCAATATTGACCGTATGCTGGCCCGCGAGGAAACCATGCATTCCTCCCTGCTGGAGAATGATATGGAAAAGGTGTACCCAGTGGTCAATCCGCAGGGATCGGATTCCGCCATGTTGGATAATACCCTGGAATTCCTCATGTTCAGCGGCATGGATTTGTCCAAGGCTGTCATGGTAACCATACCCGAGCCGTGGAGCAAGAATCTGGATATGCCGCGCGCCAAGCGCGATATGTACCACTATTATGCCACCATGATGGAGCCCTGGGATGGACCGGCCGCCGTGCTGTTCTCCGATGGCGATGTGGTGGGCGCGGTGCTGGACCGCAATGGTCTGCGACCCCTGCGCTATTATCAGACTGCCAATGGGCAGCTGATTCTTTCCTCTGAGGTGGGTGTGCTGGATATCCCGCCCGAGCAGGTTATCCGCAAGTCCCGTCTTAGTCCCGGTCGTATGCTGTTGGTAGATACGGTGGCGGGTTGCCTGATGGAGGATGATGAGATTAAGCGCAAACACGCGTCTGCGCATCCCTATGGCGAGTGGCTGGATCGCCAGTTGATTCGCCTGGCTGATTTGCCCATCTCCAACCAGCGTGTGGAAACGCACTCGCAGGAAATGCGCGATAAGCTCTATAAGGCCTTTGGCTATACCTACGAGGATGTGCGTTACGCCATTTTGCCCATGGCCAATACCGGTGCAGAGCCAACCGTGTCCATGGGGATGGATATTCCTCCGGCTGTGCTTTCGGAAAAGCACCAGCCCCTGTTCAATTACTTTAAGCAGATGTTTGCCCAGGTCACCAACCCTCCGATTGACTCTATCCGCGAGGCTGTGGTTACGGATACCATTGTTTATGTGGGCTCGGACGGCAATATTCTGGAGGATAAGGCGGAAAACTGCCGTGTGCTGCAAATTAAAAATCCCATTTTAACCGGAATGGACATGGCGCGGATTAAAAGTCTGGATATGCCCGGCCTGCGCGCCAGTGTGATTTCTCTTCTATATTATAAGAACACTTCGTTAGAGCACGCGCTGGAGCGCCTGTTTATCAGCTGTGATAAGGCTTACCGTGACGGCGCCAATATTCTGATTTTGTCCGACCGCGGCGTGGACGAGAATCATACGGCCATTCCCTCTCTGCTGGCTGTCTCTGCTTTGGAGCAGCATCTGGTACAGACCAAAAAGCGCACGGCGGTTTCTGTTATTCTGGAGAGCGCAGAGCCGCGCGATGTGCATCATTTTGCCACCTTGTTGGGCTATGGCGCGCGCGCCATTCACCCTTACCTGGCGCATGAGTGCATCAGCGAGCTGGTGGAAAAGAACATGTTGGATCGTGATGCCTATGCCGCCATTGAGCTGTATAACCGCGCTGTAATCGATGGTGTGGTGAAAATTGCCTCTAAAATGGGTGTTTCCACCATCCAATCCTACCAGAGCGCGCAGATCTTTGAGATTCTCGGCATTCGCAAGGATGTAGTGGATAAATACTTTAGTAATACCATAAGCCGCGCCGGCGGCATTGGCCTGGAGGAGATCAATGAGGCGGTCAACTTCCGTCACAATCAAGCCTTTGACCGGTTGGGCCTGCCGGTAGACCCCACTTTGGACAGCATTGGCATGCATCAGCTACGCAGCGGTGCGGATAAAGAGGAGCACCTGTATAATCCACTGACCATTACCACGCTGCAACGGGCTGTGCGCGAGGGCAGCTATACGCTGTTTAAGCAGTATACCGCGATGGTAGATGACGCCGATACCCTGCATACCCTGCGCGGACTGCTGGAGTTTAAGCAAGAGGGTGTGCAGCCCGTGCCCCTGGAAGAGGTGGAGCCTGCCGCTGAGATTGTCCGTCGCTTTAAAACCGGCGCCATGTCCTATGGATCCATTTCCGAGGAAGCGCATGAATGTTTGGCCGAGGCCATGAACCGACTGGGCGGCAAATCCAATACCGGCGAGGGCGGCGAAAAACCGCAGCGCCTGTACTCGCAGCGCAATTCAGCCATCAAGCAGGTTGCCAGCGCACGCTTTGGCGTTACCAGCGAGTATCTAGTCAGCGCCAAGGAAATCCAGATTAAGATGGCGCAGGGCGCAAAGCCTGGCGAAGGCGGTCATTTGCCTGGCAAAAAGGTTTATC
>CALXSV010000197.1 GCA_944391235.1 uncultured Clostridia bacterium
CAGGGCTGCGGTGATTAAGCCGATTAACAGGCCGCGGCTGCCATTGTATCTGGCTGCGCAAAAACCGCCGCAGGCCGCGCCAATGATAATAATAGCGGTTGCGCAGCCGGAGAGCAGGCGTTCCGACATGCTGCTATAATAAACCACAATACCTGTTAGCAGCGAAAGTACGAATAAAATAAGCAGTGTTACTACAAGCCCAATGAGGATGGATAGAAACATTTGCGGTATATTCGCTTTGGCAAGCTTTTCTTGCATAAAAAAATCTCCTTTCGAGTATATATTTTAGCTTATGAATGGAATTTGCGTATAATGACAGAAGATTCATAGAAACTCGCTTGACGGCGTGTATGAAAACTTTTATAATAAATCTATTCTGGTATTGGAAGAAGGAAGAAGGTCTTTAAAGTATGGATGCGAATTGTAAAGCAGTAAGTAAAATAGACCAGCAAAGAATCCAGACGGCTGTGCGGGAAATCTTATCCGCCATTGGCGAGGATGTTGAGAGAGAAGGCCTAATAAAAACACCGGAGCGCGTAGCCCGTATGTATGCGGAAATCTTTGATGGTATGGATATGGATCCAAAACAGCATTTGGTTACACAGTTTACTGAGGATGAGCATAATGAAATGGTGATAGTAAAGGATATACCCTTTGCCTCCATGTGTGAGCATCATATCATGCCTTTTATCGGCAAGGCACATGTGGCCTATATTCCTCAGGAAGGCCGCATCACCGGCCTGTCAAAAATTGTGCGTGTTGTAAACGGATATGCGCACCGCTTGCAGTTGCAGGAACGGCTTACTACCAATATAGCCGATGCACTTATGGAGGTCTTGCGCCCCCAGGGGGTGTTGGTAGTCATTGAGGCGGAGCATATGTGCATGAGCATACGCGGCGTTAATAAGCCGGGTACGCAGACCATTACTTCGGCTGTGCGTGGTATATTTCATAATATAACAACCCGGACAGAGGCTCTGCATCTCATACAGCAGGGCTGCTGAGAAATAGAGAATGATGACAGAAAACCAAAAAATAACGGCGAAGAAAACGTCGGCTACAAAAGGAAAAAATACTTGGCTTAAAGATACCGTGGGGATTATCGTGCTGGCTGTTGTACTGGCTTTGCTTTTTAAAGCCTTTATTTTTGACAGTCGTGTTGTACCCAGTACATCTATGCTGCCGACCATAGAAATTGGCGATAGAATCATTGTCAGCAAGCTTTCCTATCTGGGCAGCAAGGAGCCGCAGCGCGGCGATATTGTTGTATTTACGCCTCCAGAGGAATTGAACGAGAAATACGATTTGGTAAAGCGTGTGATTGGTTTGCCCGGCGATACGCTTGAGGTTAAGGACGGCCTAGTCTATATCAATGGTGTTGCCTTGGAGGAGGATTATATCTTGGAGGCTCCGGATTACAGCTACGGGCCGGTTACCATTCCGCAGGGGCAATACTTTATGCTGGGGGATAATCGCAACAACAGCAAGGACAGCCATATGTGGAATTATCCCTTTATCGACAGAGAAGCAATAATCGGCAAAGCGATCTTTTGCTACTGGCCAATATCACGAATAGGAGTACTACGCTAATGAATATTTTGGTTACCAATGACGATGGCATCAATGCGCCAGGCCTACATATCCTGGTCAAGGAATTAGCAAAACTAGGAAATGTTTATGTTTCCGCTCCCTTGTACAATAAAAGCGGAGCTGGACATAGTCTTACCGTATCCGCACCTTTGCGGGCTAATAAATACGATATGCCCGAGGCTATTGCCGCTTGGGCGGTAGAAGGCACTCCGGCGGATTGCGTAAAGCTGGGTGCAGAGCAGTTGATTTCCGCCTCTTTGGATATCATTGTTTCCGGCATAAACAATGGAGCCAATTTGGGCACCGACGTAATTTATTCTGGTACAGTTGCCGGCGCAATGGAAGGTTATTTTCATGGTGTACCTGCCATTGCTGTATCGGTTTCCAATGCCAAACGGCACGATAATACCAACGGCAACTATCAGCTGGCTGCAGAGATAACCAGAGAATATGCCGATAAGCTGGTAAACGGCGGTTGGCCGCGCACGTTGCTCAATATCAACGTACCTGGGAATGAGCCCTCCGATGTCAAGGGTGTAAAGCTGACTTCCATGGGCTGGCGCTGGTATGATATTGCTTATGATCATCGTGTGGATCCCTCAGGCAGAGATTATTATTGGATACAGGGCAATCCTATGGATAAAGCGAAGGACGGTAATACAGACGTAGAGGCTGTTGCCGAGGGATATGCCAGCGTAAATCCACTGGATTATGACATGACGAACTACCCGTTGCTTGAACAGTTGCGCGCTATGGATCATTAAAAGCGCTGCCGAACTCGAACAATCCGCTTTGTTTTCTCCTTTTTGTCAAAGGCGTGTACGCTGTTGAGCAGGAGAAGGATCAACAAATAGCTTCCGCACAGTAGGGCTGCCGCAGTGATTGCGGTGGCCCAGTTTTCAATTTGGCCGCCGCATCTTTGCAAAAAGTACAGGCTCAGCGCCATGGCCGGTAATAGGGAAACGAGCGGCAGACCTAGGATATTACCCCAGGGCAGGCGGATTCTGGCAATGCGCTGCACGCTGATGAGCTGAAAGATAAAGCCGGCAAGCCAGGATATATTAATGGCTGCGGCAGCGCCTAAAATACCCAGCTCAGGACGGCGGCTTAAAAACCACACGCCGCATAGCATAATCAGACCGGAAACTGTATTGTTGATCAGCAAACATTTTACCTCGCCCAGCCCCTGTAAAACGCTGGATAGGGTAACCTGCAAATGCAGGAAAATACCGCCCAGAGAAAGCCAACGGACGATAACAGCGGCTGGAGGATTGCTAAACAGGCGCATACATAAAAAATCTGCGAGAATGAACAACAGCGCCATACTGGGCAGGGTGCAAATGGAGACAGCTTGTAGAGAGCCCCCTACCCGTCGCTTGAGCAGTTGCCTGCCGCTGTGCTCCAGCGTCATGCTTTCGGCCACGGCGGGAATCACCGAGACGCTGAGCGCTGAGGTAAAGACGCCCGGCAAATGCACCAGCGTCATGGCAACCCCTGTAAAACGGCCATAAATTTCTGTGGCAGCGCGTACATCCCAGCCGGCTGCCTGCAGGCATACGGGAATCATAAAAGCTTCTGCAATCATGATTAAGCTAGAAATCATGCGGCTAAGGGTGGTGGGTATGCCATAGGACAGCATTTCCCGCGCCGTAGACGCTGCCTGACTTAATGTTAGGGATGGGGCGTAAGGGTAGCCCTGTTGGCGCTGATTGCGCCGCATGCGAATGACGAGATATAGGAAACCAGCCAATTCCCCGCCTACCGTGGCCAGCGAAGTGGCAGCTGCCGCTTTTTCCACGCCAGCGTTGGCAAAGCGCAGAACCAGCCACAGGCCAAGAAGCACGCGGACGATCTGCTCTGTATTCTGACTAATGCCGATGACCGATACCTGCCGTTGTCCCTGAAAACAGCCGCGCCAGGCAGAGGCCCAGCTGATAATAAAGATGGCGGGCAAAACTGCGCGGAAACACAGGGCTGCACGCGCATCAGCAATAAAGGCGGAAATCAGCAGTGGAGAAAATAGATATGCCAGCAGGGTAACCAGGCAGCCGCTTAGCAGCAGCAATTTGCGTGCTGTATGAAAATAGGCCATCTGACGCTCTTGTCCGCGACCGGCAATGATTTGCGATAGAGTTGGCTGAATGCCGCAGCCAGCCAGCACCAGCAAAAAGGAGTAGAGAGGAGATACCATCTCCACCAGCCCAACCCCTTCGGTACCAAGGTGGCGCACTAGCATAACCCGGTAAAAAAAGCCCAGTCCTTTGACAAAAATATTGGATATGAGAAGCAGGATTGTGCCAAGCACCAATCCCTGTTGTTTGGTTTTTCTTTTCATGCAAAATATATATGCGATAAAAAGAAAAAAATATCAGGGAAAAAAGGATTTCAGCCTATTGTGTGTAATATAAATGGTTGAATAAGAATCAGTTAATAATAGCCGTTTTGGCCATGTTAAGGAGGACAATATTAATGAAGGTTTATCCGTCTGAAAAAATTCGTAACGTCGGCATTGTTGCGCATCAGGGAGCAGGTAAAACCTCTCTTACAGAAGCAATGATTTTTAATACCGGCGCTATCACCAGACTGGGCAAGGTGGAAGATGGTAACACTGTTGCCGATTATCATCCCGAGGAGTTGAAACGTAAGAGCACGGTTAATACCTCCCTCGTGGCCTGCGAATGGCGGGATAATAAAATTAATGTTATCGATACTCCTGGCTTCTCTGATTTCTTTGCCGAAGTCGTCAGCACGCTTCGTGTTGCAGATTCTTTGGTCATGGTTATCGACGCCAACGGCGGTGTGGAAGTTACCACGGAAATTATTTGGGAAATGGCTGACGATCAGCAGATTCCCATGCTTGCTTTTGTGAACAAGCTGGACAGGGAAAATGCAGATTTCTATAAAGCACTGGAGGATATGCAGGAAAAAGCCCGCTCTTTCTCGCAGACCCGTCAGGTGGTTCCGATTCAGCTGCCAATTGGTAAAGAAGCTAGCTTTGAAGGCGTTGTGGATTTAATCAATCTTAAGGCCTATAAATACGAAAAAGGTAAAGCGGTTGAAATTCCCATTCCTGGCGATATTGATGTGGATACCTATCGCGAAATGCTGGTAGAAGCAGCTGCCGAGGGTGATGATGAAATCATGGAAAAATTCCTCGATACGATGGAATTGACCACCGAAGAACTGATTATCGGTTTGAAAGGCGGCATTAAGCAGGCGAAACTGGTGCCCGTGCTGGCTGGCTCCGCTACCAATAATATTGCGGTAGACAAGCTGATGGATATACTTATTGATTATACGCCGTCTCCGCTGTATAAGCTGGATGCCGCTGCTGCGAACGCCGCTCCGGCTGCCTTAATCTTTAAAACCATGGCAGACCAGTTTGTTGGACGTATCTCCATGTTCAAGGTCATGTCCGGAAAAATGAAAAGCGATACACTGATGTACAATGCCAACAAAGGTGTTGAAGAAAAGGTTGCCCAGCTTTCTACTATGCAGGGTAAAAATTCCATTAACCTGCCGGAATTTACCTTGGGTGATATTGGTACCGTAGCCAAATTGGCTGCTACCGTTACCGGCGATACCTTAACCACCAAGGATAGCGGCATTATGCTGGATGGCATTGACTTCCCCGAGCCCAATCTGACCGTTGCCATTGTTGCCAAAACCTAGGCGGATGAAGATAAGCTGGGTAATGCCATTAACCGCCTGCTGGAAGAAGATCCCTGCCTGCGCTTTGAAAAGAATGCAGAAACTAGACAGACCTTGATTACCGGTGTTGGCGAAGCGCACCTTAACATCATCATTGATCGTTTGAAAAAATTCAATGTTGAAGTTGAAACCACGGATGTGAAGGTTCCCTATCGCGAAACCATTCGCGGTGTTGCCAAGGATGTGGAAGGCAAGCATAAGAAACAGTCTGGCGGCCATGGTCAGTATGGTCATGTTAAGATTGATATGGAGCCAGATCCGGATAATTACTTTACCTTTGAGGAAAAAATCTTTGGCGGCTCTGTACCCAAGCAGTATATCCCGGCTGTAGAAAAAGGTATGCGTGAATCCATGGCTGAGGGTATTTTAGCTGGTTTCCCGGTTTCTAACATCAAGATAACCTTGACCGACGGCTCTTACCATGATGTAGACTCCTCGGAAATGGCCTTTAAAATTGCGGCAAACCTGGCCTTCAAAAAAGCCTGCGAGCAGGCTAAACCCATTTTGCTGGAACCGGTTATGGATGTGGATATCCTGGTTCCGGATCAGTATATGGGCGATATTATGGGTGATATGAATACCAAGCGCGGCCGTATTATGGGTATGGAAAAACACGGCAACCGTCAGCTGATTCATGCGCAGGCGCCGCTTTCCGAGCTGCACCGTTACAGCATTGATTTGAAATCCATCACCCAGGGCCGGGGCAAGTTCACCATGAAATTCTCCCGCTATGAAGAGGTTCCGCAGAATATCGCCGAAAAGGTTATTGCGCAGGCTAAAGCAGAGCGTGCCGCGGAATAAAAGCATATTGTTATAAATATATTTCAGAAACAGCGCCTTTTTCTGCATAAAGGCGCTGTTTTTATTGCTGACTGCGCGACAGGCGCAGGTGTGAATTTGCCGGAGTGCGCATATCCGGCGCGGTCAGCAGCATGGGCAGGATTTACTGCATTTGCAGAGAATTAGTTTAAGGTATTATGGAGCCGGATAGCTCTCCACAATGTAGCTGGTACGGCGAAGAAAAAGGAGGAATTGTT
>CALXSV010000198.1 GCA_944391235.1 uncultured Clostridia bacterium
ATATGCATGGTTTGGAAAATATTGTTTCGGCAGAATCCTGTTTAAGCGCCTTGCTCTAGCTGGTACTGCCATCAGAGCATATTGCAGTGAGGTGAGCGCTTATGGTGCAGGCACTAATCGTTGGTGCAATCCTGGTTAGCAGCGTTAGCCTGTTCTTTTCTATTCGCGGTATGTTCAGGCTACATTCCATTGGGCAGAACAAGCTTTTGCTGTGCTGCCTATGCATATTTTTGCTTGCTCCGTTGCTGTTTGTCTTGGGTATTCTGTTTATTCCCGATGACAAGTTCAACATCTGGACTGTGGTTCCACTGCTTTTGTTGGCAGTGGTGTGGATTTTACTTGGTTACGCGCTGCAAATTTATTTAAGGCGAGAAAAAGCCCATCGGCTGGACGGTATAAAACGTCAAAGACCCTGTCCACCCCCGCATGAAATACGCAATGATTTGCTCTTAATCGTAGCCTCTGTGATTATCTGGTTTATGGGCGCTTTTGTTGGCTTGGCGCATCCAACGATTGAAACCTGCGCTATGTGCGCCTGCGTCTTCATGTTTTTTAAGGGCGTGCTCTCTCTCTGGCGTTATCGTAAGTTCTGAGAGTGTTAAACGACTCAAATTAAGAATCTCTATTGCGAAAAGGAAAGGCGAAAGCACACAGTGTTGCTTCCGCCTTTTGTTTCCTTTAACTGTATTATCCTACTCAAGTAAACCGAAGCTGTTAAAGGGATAAATCCGTAAAAACGCTTTCCCAATGATATCGCTTTGCTTAATCAAGCCAATACTTTCCGAACGGCTGTCTCTACTGTCGCCACGGTTATCGCCCATGACAAAATAATAACCTTCCGGTACCAAGGTGTGTATTTCACCCGTGGTTTCCGCATCTTGCAGGTAGCTTTCCCTCTGTAGCTCACCGTTTATATATACGTTGCCGTTGGTGATTTGAATTTCATCCCCAGGTATGGCAATGATGCGTTTAATATAATTTTCTCCCGGCGCATCTGGTGCATGTAGCACTACGATATCTCCACGCTGAGGGGCATTAAACAGATAGACAATTTTTGCAGTCAGCAGATTATCCCCGTTTTGTAGGGTGGGTTGCATGGAGGTTCCCTCAACATGGGTGATATCCACTACATAGGCCCGCAGTACCAGTGCAATAAGCACAGCAAGGATGATCAGTTTTATATAGTCCCAGATTACACCCCATATAGAAGTACGTTTTTTTCTTTCCCTTTTCTTTTGCTTTTTGTGCTCTGAGACTTCGGCTGTTCCTACCTGCTCTGCCTGCATATTGTTTTCTGTTTGAGCCGGCGCAACTGCCTCTGTGTTGTTGACAACCAACTCCGTTGAGGAAGGTTCTGCGTCTTTTTGGTAGAATAACTTAGGATTAATGCTGTCTGGGTCTATTTTGAATAAATCAATAATGCGTTTCCATTCATCATTTGCCCTATTTAACAAGCCTTCCATCTGATTTTGATACTCGCTGGCTTCTGCGAGTTCCGCCGCCAGATATTCGATGTTAGCGTCTGTCTTGGCAATTTTATTGTTAAGGGCTGTGCTGATTTCATGTTTGTTATAGGTCTTTTCCAGACAGGAGAGTAGCTTTTTGGCTTCTATTGCTGCAGGATTGGCGGTATTGCTGCTGTTATCTGTCTGTTTTTTATCGGCAATTGCCGCAAAGGAAGCGCGTAATCTGCCTGCTTCTATCTCTAATTCTGCTATTTCTTTATTGATGGAATCCGCCTTTTTACGCAGCACTTCCTTTTGTTGACAGGCAGTATCCAGAGCTTGACTCAATGTCTTGCAAACAGAGCTTTGTGCCTGATAGGCTGCCTCTGCGCTCAGTAATAAAGATTTGGTGCTGTAGGCAACACCTGTGCCAAAGGAATCCTTCATTTGTGGAAATGCGGGAAGAACACCAATCGTGGTATTCTCATTTTCTGTCATAGCCTGACAGCAGGAGTTTTCTGCACCAATGGCTTGGTTTCGTGCATTATTAGCGATTGTTAGAAAGGCCTCTATTGCTGGATTATCATAAGGAAGTTTATATTGTTTCCACGTGCTACCGGAATCTTTGACCATTTTTTACCTTCTTCCTTAATTGGATAATAATACAAATATAGAACTAGTATAACATTGTTTGATGATTTATAAAAGAATAAATTTACAATTTTTTGAAGAAAAAACAAACAAAATATAAAAATTTGTTAATTTTTGTTTTGGAGGAAAAATGAATACCGTAAATATTTATACAGACGGCGCTTGCTCCGGCAATCCCGGCCCAGGCGGATGGGGCTGTGTATTAATCCATGGCGAACGCAGGAAGGAGCTTAGTGGGGGAGAGCCGAATACCACAAACCAGCGTATGGAGCTGCAAGCTGCTGTTGCTGGCTTATGTGCGCTAAAGCTTCCTTGTCGGGTTCTGTTGCATAGTGACAGCGCTTATCTTATTAATGCTTTTAACCAGGGTTGGATGGTGAACTGGCAAAAAAACGGCTGGAAAAACAGTAAAAAGCAGCCAGTAGAAAATCAGGACTTATGGAAAGAGCTGTTGCGGTTAAGTCAAATCCATCAGATTACCTGGATTAAGGTGAAGGGACATTCTGGAGATGTCTATAATGAAAGGTGCGATCAGTTGGCTCGCGATGCAATTAAGAGTCTATAGTGTATGGCGGCAGGTATTTGTTGTTTGCATCGCGAATTAATAAAGGATAAGCTAATCATGAAGGGGTTATTGTGAATATAAAGGAAAATCAATCCAAAGATAGATTATCTGAGCAAAAAGAAGAAGAACATTTGTCAGTTGAGAATGCGGAACAGCAGGCTGCTCCACAGGATGGGGGAGAAGCAGATTCTGACTACAGCTATCCTTTAAGCTATTATGAAGAGGAGGCAAAAGAGCGCGACGCTAGTCAGCACGGATCTGGTGATGTACATTATCAATCGTATCAGCCCCCACCTCCTCCGCCTATGCAGGAGCCGGTTTTTCGTGAGATTCCAGAGGATAGAGGCTTTTCCATACATGCGCTAACCGAGGGTGCAATGATGGTTGCCATTTCTTTGCTGCTGGCTGCGGTCAGCCTGTATATCCCAATTCTGTCCTTTGCTGGCTCCCTTCTGTATCCCTTGCCTATTGCTATCTTGGTTTTGCGTCGGGGGATGAAGGTGGCCCTTACTGCAACCATTACCCTATTGGCGCTATCGGTGATTCTTTTTGGCTTTGTGCAGGGCCTTTTAATGCTGCTGCAATATGGTGTGGTTGGTCTGTTTCTGGGGCAGAGCTTCCGTTGTGGACGCAAGCCTATACCAACGCTGGCCATTGCCTCAGTGCTGGCTGCTGCAGCAACGCTGCTGGACATTATGTTGTCTATGGCGATTTCCGGTTTGCCGCTTACCGAGATCTTGGGCGAATTTGATGTAGTTGTACAGGAGTTTTTGCAGATCATCCAGCAATCAGGCATGCAAGAACAGTTGGTGCCTACTGGCATGACAATTGAGCAGTATGGCGATTTGCTCTTGGAGCAAATGCAGCGCCTGATCCCTGGTGTGCTCATTATGTCGGCAATGATTTTGACCACTGTGCTGTATCTGGTCAGCTCACATATTTTACGCCGCCTGCGGTACAATATCCCTTGCTTGCCCAGGTACGAGATGTGGCGCATGGATTGGCGCTGGGTATGGGGTGCGATTGTCGGCCTGCTGCTGCGCTTTGCCGCTTCCCAGTTCGATATTTCTTGGCTGGACATGCTGGGCGCAAACTTGCTGTACATTTTTTCGCCCGTACTGGTTCTCTGCGGACTGGCCTTTGTTATCTGGCTTTTCCGGCGGGCGCAAATGGGTTTTGTTATTAAAATCTTGATTGTTTTTCTGGCTATCAGCAATTTTAGTCTGACTGTGTATGTGCTGATGTTTGTTGGCGTTGTGGATAGCGTTTATGATTTGCGTAGTCGGTTGGAAAAAAGAGCGCAGCAACGTGAGCAGGATAGACAGGACAGAGACTCTTTTTAATCAGGTTGTGTGTTTTCTTTTACTTTTAAGGAGGGCTTAACCATGAAAGTTATTTTAATTCAGGATGTAAAGGCTTTGGGCCGCAAGGGCGATGTGAAAGAGGTTGCGGACGGGTATGCGCGCAACTATCTGTTTAAAAATAAACTAGCTCAGCCAGCGGATAAAGCCAATATGAATAGCCTTAACCATGAGCTTAAATTACAGATGCAGCGCGAGGCTGCCGCCAAAGCCAAGGCGGAAAGCGTTGCCCAGGCGCTGAAGGATAAGACCGTTGTATTGAAGGTGAAGTGCGGCGAGGCTGGTCGCCTGTTTGGATCTGTAACCAATGGCGATGTAGCGGCTGCGCTGGAGGCCATGGGCTATAAGATCGATAAAAAGAAGATTGAACTGCCGGAGAGCATTAAAACTTTAGGTGAACATAGCGCTGTTATTAAGTTACATACTAATATTTCCGTAACGGTGAAGCTTGAGGTGCGCAATGCCGCTGAATGAGGAACAACCCTTAACCAGTCAATTGTATAATTTGGATGCTGAGCGCGCTGTGCTGGGGGCCTGTCTGTTGGATGTTCGGGCCGCCAATGAGGTGCGGGAGCAGATTAGTGCGGCTGATTTTTATTCACAGATGCACCGCATTATTTTCTCCTGCATAGAGCATATGGTTGATGAGGCGCAGCCCTGCGATCCAGTAACCGTTGGCAATGCCCTGCGGGCTACGGGCGATTTGGAGCGGGTTGGCGGCATGGCTTATCTCTCCGGGCTTCTGGATGCGGTTCCCGCTCCCAGTGCGGCTGTGCATTATGCAAAGATTGTTGCCGACAAGGCGCGTACGCGTAGTTTGCGTGATGCCCTGAATGATGTGTTGTTGGGTATCAGTGAGGGTGGGCACAGCGCCGATGAACTGACGGATATGGCGGAGCGCACCGTCTTTCAGGTAGCTTCTGGCCGCCGTCGCAGCGAGTTATACGCCTTATCTGAGTTGCTTACGCCTGTGTATATTATGATGAGTAAAATCAGCAATGCCGGCGGTGTCACTGGCGTGCCGACGTTTACGGACTTGGATAAGCTGTTATCTGGTTTGCAGCGCAGCGATTTGGTTTTGTTGGCTGCTCGACCAGGTTGTGGTAAAACCTCCATGGCCATTAATATTGCCCAGAATGCAGCTGTGGATAAGGATATGACCGTAGTGGTTTTCTCTCTGGAAATGCCTAAGGAGCAGCTGGTACAGAGAATGCTTTGTACGGAGGCACGTGTGGACCATGCGCGCGTACGCAAGGGAATGGCTTCGCGAGAGGATTTTCGCCGACTGAAAAAAGCGGTTAACCGCATGTCGCAGGCTAAAATCTATATTGACGATACCATGAGCATCACGGTTTCTGAAATGCGCAGCAAATGCCGTAAGCTTAGTATGGAGCATCCGCTGGATTTGGTGGTGGTTGACTATATTCAGCTGATGCAGGCTAGCGCTGGACGTAAGGTGGAGAACCGGCAGTTGGAGGTTGCGGAAATTTCCCGCTCGCTAAAAGCCATGGCAAAAGAGCTCGACGTACCTGTGCTGGGCCTATGCCAGCTTAGCCGTCAAGCCGAAAGCGCCAAAGAGCCGCCCGGACTTGCACATTTGCGTGAATCGGGCGCCTTGGAGCAGGATGCGGACGTGGTGCTGATGCTTTATCCGCAGCGTAAAGCAGATGAGGAAGAGGATGAGGAAAGCCGATTAAAACGTGGTGGCAGTGGCGAAGCCATAGAGGTTATTGTGGCAAAACATAGAAACGGTCCCACCGGCTCTGTGATTATGCAGTTTGTGAAGGAATATACACGCTTTGAAAACAGTACAGCAGGCTGGGTAGATGATAACGATATTCCACCGCCTCCACCTGAGGATATAGCGCCCGTAGCAGAAGAAGTTTTTTAGCAAATTTGCCTATAAGCCTTGACAAAACAACAGGGATATTGTAAACTAAATATCTGTACGGGCCAATAGCTCAGTTGGTAGAGCACCTGACTCTTAATCAGGGTGTCCCGGGTTCGAGCCCCTGTTGGCCCACCAAAGAAAAAGACCTGCTAGACGATATGATGATGTCGTTTAGCAGGTCTTTTTTTGATGTTTTTATGTGGCTATTTTGGTATATAAAAACGTAAATCAAAGGAATCGCTGTACTACGAAATCCGTGTCCGCAATCGGAACCATATGTTTCCTGGCAATTTCACTCCGCTTTCTGATTCCCCGTACCAGTTTTTCATCGCTCAAAAAACACCTCCTTTGTAGGAGTTGACCGGTCGTAAATAGTACGAGAAAAAGCCAAAAACTCTTAAAAATCTTTTTAATAAAATTTATACAGCTGTAAAGGTTAATGGACCTGCTGGC
>CALXSV010000199.1 GCA_944391235.1 uncultured Clostridia bacterium
GATTTGAACGTGTTGACCGCAAAAATACAGGCCATTCTGCGCCGCAGTTATGATTTTAGTAAGCAGGTTTCTGTCATTAGTCACCGCGGTGCGATTTTAAATACCAGTGACGCCAGTCTGACCTATAAGGGTGAACATGTGGATTTGACCCGTAATGATTATCGCATTTTGCTTACTTTAATGGAAAACAAAGGGCAGATTGTCAGCCGTGATACCTTGATGGAGCGTCTATGGGAAACGGACAGCTTTGTGGACGAAAATACTCTGACCGTTAATATCACTAGGCTGCGGAAAAAGCTGGATGCCGTTGGCCTACCGGATTTTATTCTTACAAAAAAAGGACTGGGCTATATTATTGAGTAGAGACCCACGATGGGAGGAGGGGATAGCCATGGATGATAAAGCCCGTTTAGCTGCTTATCAGGACATGCAGCAGGCCATTGAAGCAGAATATCAGGCTATTGAGCAAAGGTTGCAGGACTTAAAGCAAGCGGGGAAAACAAAATCCCTACTTTATAAGGAAAGCTACGCCTGGAAAATGCAATATAAAAATTTTCTCGCCTGGTATGAAAAATATGGCTTAAAATAACGCTCATGGATTGTCCTGCTGGGAAGGAGGAGCCTGCCATGTCTTTTCTTGTACCTTATGCAAAGGCACGGCGTAAAAGTATTTGCGCTAGCTTGCTGCCTGTGCTTATCTTTACCTTAATCTTTCTTTTATTTAATTTGCCTTTGTCCGTTTTATTGTACGCTTGGGGACTGTGCTTGTTTTGCCTGCTAATTTTTCTGTTTACTGATTTTAGCGCTTATAAGAGTCGGCACCTGCAGCTTCAGCTTTTGCGGCAGGAAATATCCATTACTCTGGAGAATCTGCCTCCGGCATCCGATATCGTGGAGGCGGATTATCAAGCCTTACTGGAAATAGTTTGTACCGATAAGCTGCAGCTGGTAGAGCAGATGGATGCACAGCATAACGATTTAATCGAGTATTATACCATGTGGGCGCACCAGATTAAGACGCCGATTTCTGCCATGCGTCTGTTGCTGCAAAGCGAGGCTGCTTTGGACAAAAAAGAGCTGTTAGACGAGTTGCAGCGTATTGAGCAGTATGTAGAAATGGTGTTGTGCTATCTGCGGTTGGATGCGGGCTCTACAGATTATGTGATTAAACAGTATGATTTGGATAGCATTATTCGGCAGGCCATTCGCAAATATGCTTCACAATTTATCCGCCGTAAGATTAGGTTGGAGTATGTGCCGCTAAATTGCAGTGTTCTGACAGACGAAAAATGGTTGCTGTTTATTATTGAGCAGTTGTTATCCAACGCATTGAAATATACCAAGTCCGGCAAAATTGAAATTCTGCTCGAAGAGCCTAAGACGCTTTGTATCCGAGATACGGGTATTGGCATCGCTGCCGAGGATTTGCCTCGTATTTTTGACAAGGGCTTTACCGGCTATAATGGGCGTATAGATAATAAGGCTACTGGCATTGGCCTGTATCTATGCCGACGTATCAGTGAAAACCTAGGACATAAAATACGTGCTTCTTCAGTGGTAGGACATGGTACGACAATGCGGATTGATCTCTTCTCCAGCGAGCTTTATGTAGATTAAGAGATAGAGAATCTTACAAAAATGTAAGATTAAACGGAGAAATGTAAGCCAAAGGAATGGCCTGCCTTTCTCCGTTTCGTTATAATGGCATTGTAAGGCGCAAAGGGGGAGTGGCTATGTTTATTTTTCTGTTGTTGCTTATGTTGAAAACCGCAGGCTGCCCGGCTACTGGGGAAATCTGGTGCAGCCTGCGGCGCAGGAAATGGAATACGGTTGAAGAAAAAGGGGATACGAAGCTATGAAACAGCAATACTTTGCAGTACTCGAGTTGGATTGGCAGCGTATTGTTCTGCTGCCTGTACGCAGAATGGGTGGTGAGGAAAAATGAAATGGGGGCTGTACCTGCGTTTGGCCGGTACGAATATCAAAAATAGCAAAAAGATCTATTTGCCGTATATTCTTACTGGCATTTGTATGATCATGATTTATTACATCATGTCTTTCCTTGCTGCGGACGCCGATATTAACGCCATGCCGGGAGGCGATTCTTTGCAGCAGATTATGTGGTTAGGCATTTGTATTATCGGCATTTTCTCCTGCCTGTTCCTTTTCTATACCAACAGCTTTATTATCAAAAGGCGCAAACGGGAGTTTGGTTTGTACAATATCCTGGGTATGGAAAAACGACATATTGGCAAGATTCTGTTCTGCGAAAACAGCATAATTGCCCTGCTTTCTCTGGCTCTGGGCTTGTTAACGGGGGTGTTGTTTTCCAAGTTAACCCAACTGTTTTTGCTGCGTCTAATGAATGAGGCCGCCAGTTTTCACTTTTATATTGAATGGGAGCTGGTACTGAACACCATTTGCGTATTTGCCGCCATATTTGCTCTGATTTTGCTCAGCTCACTCTATCAGTTATGGAAAGCCAAGCCCGTTGATTTGCTGCAAGGCAGCGTGGTGGGCGAAAAAGAGCCCCGTGCAAACTGGATTATGGCGGTGTTGGGCATCGTTCTGCTAGGTGCTGGCTACTGGCTAGCTATATCTGTAGAGGATGCGCTTTCCGCGCTTGTTCTTTTCTTTGTTGCCGTTATTCTGGTGATTCTCGGCACCTATTGCTGTTTTATTTCCGGCAGTGTGGCCTTGCTGAAGCTGCTGAAGAAAAATAAACGCTATTACTATAAAAGCAAACATTTTATTTCTGTTTCCAGTATGACTTACCGCATGAAACGCAATGGCGCGGGACTGGCGAACATTTGTATTCTCTCTACCATGGTATTGGTTATGCTGTCCTCTGTTACCTGTTTGTATATTGGCGCAGAGGATGCACTGCGCAACCGCTATCCACGCGACATTGTTATCGATACCTATACCTCCATGCCGGATGATGCCATGTTGTTTGTTAAGGAAGATGTGCAGACTGTGCTGGAGGAAAAAGGGCTGGAGGCAGAGGATGTTCTGGAATACCGGTATTACTCTTTGGTTGCCTACCAATCCGGAGCCAATATGCTGCTCGATTCTGGATTGGGAGATGTTGTCAGCACACAGATCTGCTCCATTTACCTGCTACCATTGGAAGATTACAATGCCATAACAGGCAGTACACAGCATCTTGATAAGGGGCAGGCTTTGCTTTCGGTTAACCGGATGCAGTATCATTATGATACGGTTTGCATCGGCGGACAATCGTATCAGATTAAGGAGAAGGTGCCCAACTTTTTTGAAAATGGCAATGCCACTTCTGAGATCTTATGCTCGCTTTATATTGTGGTCCCAGAGCTGGCAGATATAGAGACGCTGCATAGTGAGGTTATGAGAGTTAGCAATGACGTTGATGATGGCCACTTTCTCCGTTACTTTTATGGCTTTAATCTGGACTGTGCGCAGGAGCAGCAGCAGGACGTTTATGCAGGTATTAGGGAGCAGCTTAAATATAGACATTTTACTGGCTCTGTTGAATGTATTGCGCAGGAGCGTTCCGATTTCTTCAGTCTCTATACCGGCCTGTTTTTCCTTGGTATTATTTTGGGCTTGGCCTTTATTCTGGCCACGGTACTGATTATGTACTATAAGCAGATTACGGAGGGATATGAGGATCAGAGCCGCTTTGACATTATGCAGAAGGTCGGCCTGACCAAGCAGCAGATTCGCAAATCCATTGATTCACAAATCCTCACGGTATTCTTTCTGCCCCTGCTTACCGCAGTGGTGCATACCATGTTTGCCTTTCCCATGGTGGAAAAGCTGCTTTTGTTGTTTGGTCTAGACAATACTAGACTCTTCCTGCTGGTTACGGCGCTGTCCTTTGTTGTTTTTGCGCTTTTTTATAGTATTGTGTATTTCATCACATCACGGAATTACTATAGCATTGTAAGCGGTAAAAATGTACGTAGAGTTGTTTGATATTCTTTTGTATAGGGACTGCCACTATTGCGGCAGTCCCTATACTTACCTTGACCGTACTTGCTGGTTATAAATGGCGAAAATGGTTTGAGCTTTTGCACTTATACATGTTAAGCTGGGGTTGTAGGGTGGTATGCCGATGGAACAGGTCCAGGCTGTGCAACGAATGCAGGACTATTATATAGAATTTTTCTTTTCAAGGAAAACATTATGCTGACATAGCTGGCGCAGGCGCTGCGCTTTTCGTCTTGGTATTCCTAGAGTTTGTTTAAGCAGCAATGCTGCGTATAGCGATTGCCAGGATGGCAAAAAGAATTGGGGAGGAACAAATGTGAAAAAACATAGGGCTTTAAAAATGGTTTTTCTTTGCTCTCAAGGTTATTGACAGGCACAAATGAGTTTGTTATAATAATCCAAAATTAAAGATTTATCTTGCTTACCGCCGGGAAGCATTTAGCGTTAGTTTCGTATCGATAGGCCAATGAAGATACGGAGTTGACGCTTATTTTTTTACTGGTTTCTTTTTATTCCTCTTCCAATCTATGGGAATCTTTACTGTGAAAGGAGTCAATGCAAATGAAGAAGCTGGAATGAACGCGAGCTCCTGCTCGCCATATCGGATGTACTACAGGTACGAATTGGAAATTATGCCAATAAAATGAATATTACTGCCGAGTAATAAGCGTCAGGCTTTCTATCGTTAGGCCAAGGAAGATAGAAAGCACTGGCGCTTTTTTTGTACAAAGGCGGATTTTGGAAAGGAGTTTTAATTATGAAGATTCTTTTTGTATTTCTTCGAAGGAACAAAAGACTTCTCTTTTTTACTTTGTTCTTCTTACTGCTCCAA
>CALXSV010000200.1 GCA_944391235.1 uncultured Clostridia bacterium
GATATGGTGGTTCAGTAGGTAAGAAAATGTGGGAACATGATGACACTGATATAGCCTGGCCGGGTGGCGCTTTGACTGACCGGGATGCTGTTGATCAAACGAATCATTCCGGAAAAGTATATCTGGATGCACAGTATTTCTATGCCATATTACATAATAGCATATCGGTTACTTACATAATTGTAGGCCGGGGAACGATGCTCTAGTTGCTGTTTCTCATGGTTTTCGAATGCCTTGCTGGTGCGTTCATAGGCGTGTGTACGCAGCTTATCTTGCAGAAAATAAATTTAAGAAGCCTATTTATCGGGAAAATACCAGTTTATAAACTGTTTAAGTCTGTTTTACGCAGCATTTAAGAGTCTGATGTATGCTTTTCTCTGTTTCAAGACCATAGGTGGAACGGAGATGCATCAAATGAGTAGTTTAAATTTCACACCAATCATCATTGGCTTGACACAAGAGCAGGTGCAGGCCCAAAAAGAAAGGGGCAAGCAGAACCTCCCGCCGGAAAAGGTGTCAAAATCGGGAAAGCAGATTATAAAGGACAATGTCTGTACCCTGTTTAATTTGTTTAATTTATTGATTGCCATTGCGCTAGCCTTGGTGGGCGCATGGTCCAATATGCTTTTTATCCTGATCATTGTGCTCAATACCCTGATCGGGATCCTGCAGGAATTCCATGCCAAAAGGCTGGTGGATAAACTTTCCCTGCTGTCTGCGCCGACGGTACAGGTGATCCGCGACAATAAGCGTTCAGAGATCCCCGTACAGGAACTGGTGGAGAAAGATGTGATGGAGTTGGATGCCGGACGGCAGATTTGTGCAGACTGTGTGATCCTGGATGGCTCAGTGGAGGTTAATGAATCACTCCTGACCGGCGAATCTGACCCGATCTTCAAAGCGGAGGGAAGTCATCTCCTTTCCGGTAGCTTTGTGGTAAGCGGAAAGTGTTTTGCCCAGGTAGAGCACGTGGGGGCGGAAAACTATGCGACACAGATCGCCAGTGAAGCCAAGCGGCTGCGCCGGGTGCATTCGGAACTCCTTTCCTCTATGCGGAAAGTAACCCGGTTTACCGGATTCCTTATCCCACCTCTGGGGATATTGCTTTTTGCAGAAGCGGTATTCCTTCGCAACGATAGCATTGGACATGGGGTAATTTCCACCGCCGCTGCGTTGCTAGGTATGCTTCCAAAAGGCCTTGTATTGCTCATCAGCATCAGTTTGGCGGTGGGAATTGCCGCCCTTTCTAAAAAGAAGGTGCTTGTCCAGGAGCTTTTTGCTCTAGAGACACTGGCCCATGTGGACACTTTATGCTTGGACAAGACCGGGACTTTGACCCAGGGGAAGATGCGCGTAGAACGGGTTTTGCCCATAGATAGCAGCGATTCTCTCAGGTTTGAAGAGATGATGGGCTCTTTCCTCCAATATTCCGATGATAATAATGCGACCTTTCAAGCGCTCAGAGAGCACTTTGAGAAGAATACCACTTTTTCTCCGGTCCATAAAATTCCATTTTCCTCAGAACGGAAATGGAGCGCCATGACATTCGAAAAGGCAGGGACCTTTGTAATTGGCGCGCCAGAACATCTATCCAGGAAAACAGAACAATATCTGCAAAAGGAAGAAGCGGCCGGAAAACGTGTTTTGATGGCGGGGCTCACCTGGGATCCGGTGCTATCGGATCATCCCCTGCCAAAGGTTCAAGAATTTGCTTTGATCGTTTTGTCGGATCCGATCCGCCCAGATGCTACAGAGACGCTAAACTATTTCAAAAAGGAAGGCGTCGATTTGAAACTGATATCCGGCGACCATCCGGTTACGGTGGCTGCTCTGGCAAAACGAGCCGGCTTTCCGGAGGCCGAACGGTATATTGATATGAGCGGTATAACAGAGTATAGTGAGATCCGGAATGCCGCATTACAATATAGTGTTTTTGGCAGGGTCTCCCCAGGACAAAAGAAGCAGATCATACGGGCCCTTAAGGAAAACGGCCGCTGTGTTGCCATGGCGGGAGACGGGATCAATGACCTGCTGGCGTTGCGGGAAGCGGATTGCAGCATCGCTGTGGCAGAAGGCAGTGACGCGGCGCGCCAGGTATCCCAAATCGTTTTGCTGGATTCGGACTTCTCCTCTCTGCCTGACATATTGAAGGAAGGGCGAAGGGTGGTAAACAATATCACCCGCGTGGCGGGCGTTTTCTTTGTAAAGACCATCTATTCTGTTCTGCTGGCAATTGCCTGCCTGGTTCTCAACCTCCCCTTTCCGCTGCTTCCGATCCAGATCACGCTGATCGACCTGGTGATCGAAGGTTATCCCGCCTTTTTCATGTCCTTTGAACCGGACGGAAGAAAGGTGGAGGGCAAATTTTTGCCGTCTGTTATCCGGCGGGCCCTGCCCAATGCGTTCTCCATTTTGGTATGTTTCTTCGTGCTAATGCTGTTATCCAAAGGGATGAAGCTGCCCGCAGAGCAAAGCGGTGTTTTATTCTATCTATTGGTTGGAACAGTGGGAATCCAGGCAGTCTATAAAGCGAGTTGGCCGTTTAACAAGCTGCGTGCCGTGCTCTGCATTACCATGACGGTAGGTTTTTATGTATCGGTATTGCTGCTGCAGTCTATCCTTCAGCTGACTTTGCCTACCGCTCCGGTGATTTTGCTTTTCCTGGGATTTGCCCTTTTGAGTTTTTTGACGGAGCGGTGCGTGACGGCGATTCTCCGCAAATGAGGGAAAATCCGGTCGAAAGGCGTCCAACCGGTCCGGAAAAATGGAACAGGAGGTAAAGGAATGACCATAAAAAAGAGATTGTTTATCTCCAATATTCTGATGCTGGTGATCCCTGCCGTATTGGCGATTCTTATGCTGGCAAGCGGCCTCCTGTTTTTTCTGACTGCCGCCTTTCCCCACACGGAATATAAACTGGGCTTTCAGGGAGAACTGACGGAGATCCGTTATTACGCAGTTTCCCTGCTGTCTTCCTGGCTGGAAGAGACAGATGTTTCGGAAAAAGGCAGGCTTGAGCTGGAACTCTCTCGGGTTATGGGGGAAAATGGTATGTGCGCCCAGCTGATTGAGGGACCGGATGTGGTTTTGCAGACCGGAAAAGAAACACTTGCTGTCCAATCGGAATTAAGGCGTTCCCTGGATGCTCTGGATGGCAGCGGGGTCGTATCAGATGGGGTAACGGAGCTGTTTGGCACCCAACTCATTGCCGGCGGGAACTCATATCAAGTCTATCTCTACAATCCTGTGATTACTTTGTCCCATGATACACTGAAGGCTTGGGTCATTGGAATCGGGTTTGTACTGGTTGTCCTACTACTGTTTGCAGTCTTTCTCACCAATCGTTTTTTAACACGCTTCATTTTTCGCAGAATTTCTGAGCCGCTGCAGATATTGGTGGACGGTGTCCGACAGATCCGGGACGGCAATTTGACGCACCGCATCGAATACCGGCAGCCGGATGAGTTTCAGGAGATCTGCGATGATTTCAATGATATGGCAAAGAGATTGCAGGATTCTGTAGAACGCTCTAGGCAGGAGGAAGAGAGCCGCAAGGAACTGCTGGCAGGGATCTCCCACGATATCCGCTCTCCTTTGACCGCTATTCGCGCATATGTAGAGGGTCTCTTAGATGGAATCGCGGATACACCGGACAAGCAGCAGGCCTATCTCCAGACCATCCGGGAAAAGGCAGTGGATATCGACGAGATGGTAAAAAAGCTTTTTTTGTTCTCCAAAATGGATATGGGAGAATATCCCTACTATCCTGAAACGCTAAATGTCTCTCGGGAGATCCGTGATTTCATTCAGGCCTCTTCTGAGGAGTATCGGCGCAGAGGCCTTAAAATCGTTATAGAATCTATACCGCCAGACGCTGTGATCGACGCCGATCCAGCATACTTTCGCAGTATACTCATGAATCTGCTGGATAACAGCGCAAAGTATAAGGTGAAAAAGGTGGGTACGGCACTTATTTCAGGTGGGTATTCTGGGAAAAAACTCGTCATCTATGTGGATGATGACGGTCCCGGCGTACCGCCCGAGGCACTCCCGAAGTTGTTCGATGTCTTTTATCGCAGCGACCCTGCCCGTAAGAATTCCGATCAGGGCAGTGGGCTGGGACTTGCAATCGTATCAAAAGCGGTAGAACGGATGGGCGGTTCTGTCCGTGGGGAAAACCTTACCCAGGGCGGTCTTCGGATCGCTTTGGAGCTGCCATTAAAAAAGGAAGTGAGAACATGAAACGAATCCTGATTATTGAAGATGACGAGGCGATCGCCAATATCGAACGGGATTATCTGGCCGTTCATAACTTTGAGGTGGAGATCGCCGGCACCGGAGCGGAGGGGATCGCCATGGGGCGCTCTGGGCAATTTGATTTGATTTTATTGGATCTGATGCTGCCGGGAATTGACGGGTTTACTGTATGCCAGAAACTGAGAGAAACGCTGGATATTCCGATCCTGATGGTGACCGCAAGGCAGGAGGACATCGACAAAATCAAAGGGTTGGGCATGGGAGCGGATGACTATATTACAAAACCCTTTTCTCCCAGCGTACTTGTGGCGCACATCAAAGCCAATCTCGCCCAGTATGACCGGCTCAGGCACAGTCAAAACGCAAGCCAAGCGAAAATAGAGATGGGAAATATCCTGCTGCGGACGGGCTCCCGCCGTGTATTTGTAGATGGGAAAGAGGTTGACCTGAAAAATAAGGAATATGAACTGCTGGTCTTTCTCATGTCGAATCCGGATATCGTCTTCAGCAGGGAAACCCTCTACGAGCGGATCTGGGGCTACGACGCCATGGGCGATAACGCTACGGTAGCCGTACATATCAATCGGCTGCGGGAAAAAATAGAAAAGGATCCAACCAAGCCGCGCTTCATCCAGACCGTTTGGGGCGCCGGCTACCGCTTTGTGCCAAGCTCTGTCGTAAAGAACGAAAGAGGGGGATAAGAACTACGAACCCTTACAGAAAGCTGTTGTCCGATATTTTTTTGTATTTCGTCAGCACATTCGGAGCAAAAATCCTAATTTTCCTGCTCACGCCATTCTATACGCACATTTTGTCAGAAGCGGAATATGGTGTGACAGATCTTTTGATCCAGACACTGGCAATCTGTTGATACCGCTCGTACCCATGGGAATCTTGAATGGGGTTATGCGCTTTGGCTTGAATAAAGGAACGTCTCCTCACTCTATTTTCACCACCGGACTGGCTGTAATCCTGTTGGGAGATCTGATTTTGGTGCTGTTCTTTAGCTGTGTTTTCCACTCCAGAGCCCTAATCCGGATCCAGTGGAATATCCCACGGTTTATCTTCAGCATCGCCGCTATGGTTCTGCAATGTGTTATGATTGAATACGGACACGCTGTTTGGGCCTATAGCTGCGCGGCTGGTGTTGTAGCGCTGCCTATTCGTCCGAGAAAAAGACAATCCGAAGCGGACGGCTGAAGAACCAAATAGGTGCCCCTGCTTGCGTGGAGAATGGAGGAAAAAATATGTGGATCCTGTTTGCCTTCGGCTCGGCCTTTTTTGCCGGGATCACAGCTGTATTGGCCAAAATCGGAATGGAAGAGGTTAACTCTACCCTTGCCACCGCACTGCGGACAGTGGTGGTCCTGTTATTTTCCTGGCTCATCGTTTTTATGGTGGGGTCGCACGATGAGATCGGGGATATCTCTGGCAGGACTCTCTGCTTTCTGGTTCTTTCCGGCCTTTCTACCGGGGCCTCGTGGTTATGTTATTTCAGGGCACTCCAGCTGGGAGATGTCAACAAGGTGGCTCCTATCGATAAATCCAGTACGGTGCTTACAATCCTTTTGGCTTTAATCTTTTTAGGTGAGCCGATCTCTGCCTGCAAAGTGGTCGGTATCTTGAGCATTGGCATGGGGACGCTTCTGATGATCACGAGATCAAAAACATCGGGAGAGCATCCTCAACGGAAAGGCTGGCTCATGTTTGCCGCGCTCTCTGCGGTGTTTGCGAGCCTGACTTCGATTTTCGGAAAAATCGGAGTGGAAAATGTAGAATCCAACCTGGGGACGGCAATCCGAACCGTGGTAGTCCTCCTCATGGCATGGATGATGGTGTTCGTGACAGGGAAACAGGGGGAGATCAAAACGATTGGAAGAAAGAGCTGGCTCTTTCTCATCCTCTCCGGACTGACAACGGGGCTCTCTTGGATGTGTTACTATCGCGCCCTACAGGACGGTCTGGCCAGCGTCGTAGTGCCCATTGATAAGCTGAGTATCGTTGTGACAATCGTGTTTTCCTCCCTGTGGCTAAAGGAAAGATTAAGCAAAAAAGCGGTCGCCGGGCTGCTCCTTCTTCTGGTGGGGACAGGAGCTATGCTGTTTTAGATACAGCAGACGGCAGAGGCCGGTATTGTAGGAATCCGATTTGCACAATGGGCAAAAGAGAAACAAAAAGGCAAAGGGAACAAGGATGAACGGAATCATTATCATAAAATTAAACGCTCCAGATGATTTTTTCTATCACACCATCTTTTACAAAAACGGAAAGCAGACAGTGACGTTGGCGGACGTTTCTGCGGCTTTCGTCTCGGATTTTAAGTCCTGTTCTCCGCCAAAGTAAGGCCAGCTATCAACTATGATATCTGGCCTTACTTTATTGCGCTCCACAATGTCACAGGTCTTTTATCCTCCCTAGAGAAGCCACCCTTTTTCGCGCCGTATTCCAGCGCATCGAATTCTGATAAACCAGTGCCTTTCTATTCCACAGAGCGATCAACAGGTCTTTTCCATAAGCCCTATTACCATATACTTTTCTATCTTCTTTTACTGAGGCATTGCGGAAAAGATGGGACAGTCAACATAGCTGAGAGCTGTGTATTTTATCTGAACGCAAAGTTTAGATTTTGTTCATTGTTTTTACATTTCGCCTTCGTTATAATAATAGATATACAAATCAACATCCTGTTGAATATCAGAGCAGGATAGCCAGAGGAGGAACACCATGTCATTTGTCACGCTGGAACATGTTGTTAAAGAATATCAAATGGGCGAGGTAGTAATACGTGCAGTAGAAGACATCACCTTTTCTATTGAAAAAGGAGAGTTTGCCGTGATCGTCGGGCCCTCCGGTGCAGGCAAAACCACTGTACTCAACCTCCTGGGCGGAATGGACAGCGCGACAAGCGGCTCTATCCTGGTGGATGGGTCAGAAGTAAGCAAATACAACAAAAAAGAGCTTACCAATT
>CALXSV010000201.1 GCA_944391235.1 uncultured Clostridia bacterium
CACTGCGTTTGAGTCCTGAAAAAACGAAGTCAATGGAAAAGCCAAGGAAGTTGAATGTCAAGGTGTCCAAAGAAGCGGCAGTCGAGATAGCCGCATCTTTCGGCTAGTCATCAGCAATATCGCCAAATAAGCGCGAGCGGAGCACACGATAAAGAACTTATAGTTATGTTCGGGATGAGAGGTTGGACGATGTTACGGATTTGGGTGCGCAAATTCAGAAAGAAGAAAGAAGCGATTTCAATATGTGGTTATTAAATCTTGTAAAATTGCAAAAAGCCTAAAAGAGGAGATATACCGGTGGATAAAAAGTATACAGATTTTATGGATGAAATATCTTCCGATGAACTTTACGAAGGTCTTCTCGCATACGGTTTCTTCTCCGAAAAGCTTCCACCTGTATTTACTGCTATCCCGTTCTTCGATTACTGCAAAACAGCGTCTGGTTCGTTTAAAGCTGGGTGGAATGAATACATAACTTTTCGAGCAATGAGGAATATCAATATACCACGACTTATGGGGATTCCGAATCCTTTTAAGTACCAAAGAGTATGCGCTGAACTTAGGGATAACTGGAATAAGATACGTGCTCATTTCCATGCGCAGACGGATGGGCAGAGTTATCGCGTCAGCAGAATTCATATTCGCAAAGAGTACGATAAAAAACGAATATTTGACATGAACTACAAAAACTGGCGAGTAGATGGTAATCCGGAGTCGGATCTACTGATGCATGACAAAGGAACGAGCCGTTTTCTTGTTCAGGCTGATATCTCCACCTGCTTCCCAAGTATTTATACGCATTCAATACCGTGGGCCTTGGCGGGGAAAGAAAAGGCAAAGCAAACAATTAATAAGGATATTTGGTATAACAGTATCGATCGGGCGTGTTCAGATATGCGCAATGGTGAAACGCACGGGCTTCTTATCGGACCGCATGCCTCAAATCTGCTTTCAGAGATTATCCTGACTGTGGTCGATAAGAAACTTTACGACAAAGGCTATCGTTATTCTAGGAATATAGACGACTACGATTGCTACGTTAACAGCCGTGATGAGGCTCAACGGTTCCTGCGGGATCTAGAAGGAACTCTTCGTGAATTCGACTTACCTTTGAATCACAAGAAAACAAAGGTTGTTGAACTTCCTATCGGCATGGAGAGAAACTGGAAACATCAGCTGAGCGATTTACCCAAAGTTGGCAAATCGGGAATGATTGAATATCCGCAGGTCAACATGTTTATTGACACAGCTTTAATGCTAGCAATGGAAACAGGTAACTTCGCAATTATCAATTATGCCGTTAAAAAGCTGAAAAGCTTAAAGCTCTCTACCAACGGAAAGAAATTGGCAGCAAAGCGATTCATGCATATGGCAGCACTACATCCATACCTTTTACATCTAATGGAAGAGCACGTGTTCATGCCGTATGGAGTTGATGTGGCTAGCATTAAGGCACTTTCAGACACAATATGTCGAGATGCAGTCAAACTAAATGATTATGAGAGCCTGTGTTACTCAATTTATTTTGCTGTTCGATTTGACTTTGCGCTGGAGGGGTTTGAGGATGATTATATTGGAGCGCAGGAATATGTGATTGAGAGCAGAGATTGCCTGCTGCTGATTATGACGTGGATTTACTTTATGAATCGAAATCATTGGAACAGAAACGCAACACAGGTAAAACCGCTAAATAGAGTAGCCCAGGAATTAAAACAAGCAGATATGGATCGTTATTGGTTGTTCTGCTATGAAGCATTAACGTGGGGCAGCTTGCCTGGCCAATGGCGGCCAATGAAAAAAGCAGGCATTAGTTTTATCAGGAAAGAAATAGCTGATGGCGCTACCACACGCAACACAAAATAAAATTGAACAAATGGCGCGCATCGTAGGTGACACTGGCGTTAAGTTCACGAATTCTAGACCCGGATGTTTCTTTGCTCAGTGCCGTAAGGATGGTTCTGATCTTAGACCGATAAAGCGGAAGTGTCTGTATGATGCTTGTTGCTGTGCATGAGGCAATTCAGCCAATATTGTTTTCAATTTGTTCTGTACTGTTCAGGTTTTAATTAATGGATAAATAGTTCAGGATGATATGGATGCGATTTTGGCTTGATTAAACTTCAATGCTTGCAAGCATTGAATAAGGGATGGCACGCCTGAACGTCGACATACGGCGGTGTGGACAACCACGACACTCTACCAAGAGATACTCAACGGCGCGGTGGACATCACCTTCAACGACCGCAGACACCAATTGACGGCCGACTTTGAGAACGTCCTGTGACATGTCATGTCTGCATAGAAGTGCCGAAAGGCAGCGAGTTAGCAGGCGAGACTCCATCACACCCCAGGAGCTCGGGGCGCACTCTGCATCGCCATCACCGAGAAGAAGCAGAAAGACGTCGAGGAAGCGTACTATCTCGACGTCTTGGAATTCAGGGAAGCGATCGCATTCGCAGAGATCCTTGAGCAAACGCACATAATGGTCGCCGGCAACAAGGGACACCTCCCCCTAGAGTCTCAGGAGCGCCGGCAGAACCGGCACCGTGATCCACCGCATCCCCCGTACCGACGGTAGAAGTCAGATCGAGCGCGATAAAGTTAAGGCCCCCATCGAAGCGAAAATACAGGAAAAGCAGCTGGAGCGGGAACGAGAGAAGGAACGAGGCAACAACAAGATTTGGTTCGCTGCGATAAAACTGCTCGTTGTGCTCTCATTCATCTGCTTGCTTGCACTCAACGCCCCCAATATCGGCACTTCGTTCGCAGGGAACATCGCCGTTCCCGCATCATCGGAAGATTTGGCGGGGATTTCGTATTTGGACGTGAAACAACGGTTCGCGGACGCCGGGTTTACCAACATCGAGTGCATAGGCCTCAACAGCCTTAACCTAGTCAGTGAATTATTCAACGGCACCAGCTCGGTTGACCACATCACCATCAACGGGGAAGTAAGCTTCGACTCCTCTTCCTATTATTCACCAGATGTGACGATCAGAATCTATTACCACTCGCATCCCGACTAATCAGCCTTGCAAGCTCCAACCCGACTCGCACGCAAATGCCGCGCAACAACGCGCTCATTAACGTTTCGCGAAGCTTCCGCCTCCTGATTTGCCCACACAGCCCCTCTGTCATCTCTTTGCAAGATGTCTTCGTCATCTTAAAACCTCAGTTCAGGATGCCTCGCAAGGATTCCACGAATCATCTCGGTCGCCTCCGGATGGTCGTGCAGGAATCTGTCCGATTTGAGCAGATTCTCAAACGCTTCGCTCGAAGCGCCTGCCCCTATTATTCTCAGAGTTTCGCTCACGCTTGTATTGGTCCCATTCTCCCCTTTGCTGTTGGGCTTTTCCAGGAGCTTGTCCACGAGACCCTGCTTGTTTCCGCACCATTCGTAGATGGTTTCGAAATTCTGGAGAAAGAACCATTTGCCGATGGACTTGAGGCTGGATTCCACATTGAGGCCCGAATCAGGCTCATTGGCTCGCCTCGGTGAAGCTTCCCTATACGTGCATTTTGGTGAAGTCCGAAAACTTTCCGATCTCGCCATCACGGCTTGCGCTATCAAGCCCTTGACTTTATCAGAAGTGTCGCGCGCAGCTTCCATTGCCGAAATGACAGCCTCGTAGTTGCGCCAATGCTCTTCCCAGAGCTCGTCGCCGACAATATCGCGGAAATCCAACCGGATTGGCTGGAAGGCCTCTTCGTATCTCTCGAGCCTCTCTATGTGCTCCGCAAGATCGGGGACGCCCCGCGTCTTGGGAGAAAGGTTGGCGTTGCTGACGATCCACTCTCGCCATTCCCTGTTCCCCTTCGATTGGTTGCACTTGCCGCACGAGGGAACCAGGTTGTGGATCTCACTGATATATCCCGTCGGCGCCTTGTTGGAAATTAACGGTTTGAGATGGTCCCACTCTGTGCAGTCGCCGCCGCAATACGCGCAACGAACGCTCTCGGGCGTCATCCCCAATACGAGCAGGGCATTCCGTACTTCCTCCTCCGTAGGGTTTATGCAAGGAATGATTCCGTTGACGAAAGACTTCGTGACGCTCGAGTTCAACCCCGTGACCTTGACGGGCTTCGGCATCCTGAACACGCTCATCGTCCGACTCCGTCGATCGAATCTAGATAGGCCTGCACCTTCGAGGCAAATTGGCCGAACTCGTCTTTGTCCCAATATGGGATGGAGAGCCTGAGGGACGTAATCGCGTTGCAGTAGGACCGCTCGTCGAGGTCCTCCCTGATCCTGTCCATGTAGAACTCAAGATCCGCCATCTTCATGTTCCTCGTGTTGTGCTTGCCATTGACCAGGTTGTCCAAGATGGTGAGATAGATGAAAGCGCTTCCCTGGTTCATCCCTGTCGCCCCATGGGCCTCAGCCGCTATCGAGTTCGCACTCCCGCCCTCGGCCACATGCCTTTTGAAACGTCTCCAGATGTCCTCCACCATGGCCTTCGTGATCACGTTTTTCGACCTTCTCAGCTTCGCATCGGACGCTGACCCGGTACGTTCAAAAGCGGACACGCTTGTGCTCAAAGGAAGCCTTTGTTCGAGGACTGTGCGCTTCAAGAACATCTTGACTGCAGTCTCGAGATCGATACCGAGCACGTCGTAGACCAGCTGGGCGCCCTTTGCGGTTTCGTCGTCGACTTCGATTCTCAACTCCATTTTGTCCTCCTAGTTTGTATTACTATGTATTTACTATATCTGTATTATTGTAGTTTCTCAATAGTTAGCAAATAGTTATATTTCACTCCGCTATTTGCTTGATTGGCAAGATGACAAATCAGGCTCACTGCAAAGAGTCCCGCACGTGAATATCCGTTCCTTCTTACCGAGCTGTCTACCTAAATGCAATTCAATTAATTTATGGAAGTTCTCGAGAACGAGTGGCTTTTCTCTCCATAAAAAACTATGCCAAAATGAACAGTTCCCTATCACCTGCATACCCATTGCGCTTCCCCTATCTCAGGGTCGTTTCCGAACATCGAAAACACGCGATGTTAACGGGATTCGCGGGAATTGCTCACAAATTCGTGCGGTGCTACCATTTGAACAAGGCCGTCAGTGCGCAACGAACTGCATAAGAAAGGCGAAATATACTTGACGGAAAGAAGGAAGAGCCGTCTTCTTCTAGGGTTGCACGCGAAATTAAGAAGCTCAGGGACAAGCGGGGGCTCACCCGGAAGGAACTGACTGCTCATGCTGGCGTAAGCGAGAGCGCCTAGCGTTAGAAAACCGAAACCCGAAGCGCTGGAGCGTATCGCGATGGAGCTCGGGGGCAGGCCGAAGTATCTGAACTACCCAGAATTCGATAAGCTTCTGAATTCTTCTACGCTCTTATCGAGAACGATGACCGTTTTGGCTATAGCATCACCGAAATCAACGGCTGCCACGCCCTGGTCGCAAACGACGAAAACGACTCCGGCTTCGCCAACTTCCTGAAAGAGTGGGACAAGATGAAGGGGAAGCTGGATGCCAAGAAGATCACCCAGGAGAAGTACGAGGGCTGGAAAGTGGGACTGAATGAGCGAACTAGCTAGACGAGATGTCGCTATCGCCGACAGTATCGACCTTTATTTGACTACATACAACTGGAAAGAGACTTACGACCCTGGCTACCGGTTGAACACCCCTGACGGCAAGAGCCCTTGGACTGGAAAGTAGGAGCGCTTGAAAGAATACCCCAAGTACAAGATTTCCCTTGATTCACAGGTTATCCGATCATTCAGAGATGCCATTAATCGGGAAGAACATTTTTCAATCAGGGCACGCTTCTCCGAAAGGGCAAAGAAGTACAGAGGGCTTCCTGCCTGGGATTTTATTTGCGCCGCTACGGACAGAATCGACGATACGGCATCGTATTTGAATCGATTGGAACTTGGTCTTAGATGCAGAACTGGTCGAGCTGCATTCGACTTCTATGAATTCGTTAGCAATTCGGCAATGATGATCGACTGCGTGAGAATGCTTGCCGAAGTCTTCAACACTGACTTGTCATCCATTGACCAAAGCCGTCACATATTCAATCAGCTTGGCAAAACGGGTCAAGGTAACGACAGAAAGTATTTCGAATATCTCAGGTCCCTTTGCGTCATTCACCCAGTTGATACGGACAGACATTCCGAATATCGTGAGGGGTTTGCTGAAGTATGCCCATACGTGTTCTGGAATAACGAAATCACTTCAATTGGCCGCGAAGGTGAGCTTTGGGCGCATATCTACACTGGAGACCCTGATGGCTGGCCAAAGACAATCGACATCAAAATTGGCGAAGTGTTTGATTTCGTCAGCAGTAGATACCAGATGCTTAAACTTGTGACGGAAGACGTCATAAAGTACCAAGATAACGAAATTGAGTACTTTCGCAGCAAAGAGATAGCCAAAAAACAGGAATGCGAGTCTGAGTCCGATTTTGTGGAGCGGTTAAAGTCAGAACAGTCGGATAGGTTTGGGGATTTCAGCGATTACGTGTTCGACTTCGCTAAGGAATTCCTGAGATTCACGCCAAGCGACCCGCGCAATATTGAGGCTGTTGAATGCTATAAGGCTGCCTGGAGATATGCTTTGAATATCGAGCTAAATGCCATGCGAGCAATGACCCATCGGGGTCGAGAGCATTGCGGCTTCGATGACGATGAAACTGGAGCAACGCTTCTGTGCGAACTGCATTACCCACACTGCAGGAGCAAGGAAATGGGTCTATACAATTACCAACTCGAGAAAATGCATTATCTGAACCCATTTCATCCTGGGGATACCCAGTGGGGCTATATACAGTTCCGTTCTGCAAGGCCGTTTCTAGAGAAATACATGGCGTTCAATGATGATGACGATATGTTCGAAACGTATTGCCTGATTAACACCGCCTTGTACCTTCATGCGCTTGAAAATCCAGGTTACGTTAACGAAGGTATTCCCATGAGCTCGAAATTTCGGCCCAATCTTTGCAATTAAGCAAATGTTCCTTGATGCACTGCGAATGAGAAGGAGAGACAATCAGCGCAAGAATCTCTTGATAAAGTTTTTGACGAAATCATCAGCTATTCGCACATGTGGAATTGGACATCAGATTGGGCTTTAGCAAAGGAAATCTATTCAGAACATTCCGAGGCGTTCCGTCCTTGCTTCTGTTGCATATTCATATCTGGAAGAGCTCATCCGATCTACGACCTCTGAGTACGGAATGGAACCATTTGACAAGAGAGGAAAACCCAGTAGGAAATCCGTTGGAAGAGCCCTTATCTCATTGGCAAATGATGAAAATGCAGAAAACATCGAGCTGCTGCACCGTATTGAACTCGCTGCACGTTATTTCGAAAGCTCATCCGCCTCTGACAGGGGGATAACAGAAATAACACTGTCCATGGATACATGTATCCTCAATATTGGACCAATGAATCTTTTGCTGAGTTTCTTAGCGACATAGCCAATCTATCCCCATATGCCGGCTTTTAGGGACGTACTCATACATCATCTCTAAAAGGGATTCGCTTGAAGTTGTTTATGGCAAACCAAAAAATCATGGGACGCTAACCCAAAAAGACATAAAACTGTTTGCTGTTGTCAGGGACGAGAGACTTCAGCCGCGTCAACACACTTTTCAACGCATTCCCGAAAGCAGATATACGAAAGGTTTCGCCTTCCGGCTATAGCCTGTTCTAAGCCGTG
>CALXSV010000202.1 GCA_944391235.1 uncultured Clostridia bacterium
ATCATGCGCCGGAGGCCATTATCAAGGGGGCTTTGGATGCAGCCAGCGTTGATCCATCCATGGAGCTATTGTTGGTGGGTTTGGAGGACACTTTGCAGGGACGGAATTTTCCAGCAAATATTAAAACAGTTTTTTGCGGCTCTGTTATGTCCATGGATGAAGATGTGCGCAGTTTAATGCGTAAACGCGACAGCTCCATCTGGGTTGCTACACAGTTGGTAAAGGATGGCGAGGCAGACGCTGTAGTTTCTGCTGGCAGTACTGCTGCGCAGATGGCAGCTGCCACCCTATTGCTCTCAAGGCTTAAAGGTGTGGAGCGGCCTGGTTTGGGATTGGTTGTGCCTACAATCCGTGGCGGCCGCTTGCTTCTGGATGCTGGCGCCAATGCGGAATGCACGCCGCAGATGCTTTTACAGTTTGCAGAGTTGGGCGCTGTGTATGCAGAGCAATTGCTGGATATTGAAAATCCAAAGATTGGCCTGCTTTCTAATGGAACAGAGGCACATAAGGGGAATAGTATCATTCAGCAGGCATATACTTTATTACAGGCAAGTGGACTGAACTTTATCGGCAATATTGAGGGACGCGATATTCTTGAGGGCACTTGTGATGTTATGGTTTGCGATGGTATGAGTGGGAATATAGCCATTAAGAGCATTGAGGGAACGGTTAAGGTGCTGATGACTATGATTAAGAAGGAATTCACTGCTTCTACCAAGCGCAAAATGGGTGCGGCTCTGGTTATGGATGGCTTGCGTGATATCAAGCGCCAGTTAGACTATCAGGAGCATGGCGGTGCACCTTTGCTGGGCATAGGCGGGGTATCTGTTGTCTGCCATGGTTCATCCGGGCCTCGGGCTATCACGCAGGCTATTGCCTTGGCAAAGAGATGCGTGGAGAATGACTTGGTAGGTAAATTTCGAGATGCTGTATTTACGGAAGCCTAAAAGCGAACACTAAACAGCAAAGGAGGATCAGCTTGTCGGAGCAAATAACATTGACAGATATTGAACAGCAACTCAAGCTATTGTTTGTGGAGCAGTTTTTTCTCGATGCAGACTCCTTGCATCCAGATACAGAATTTGCCGAATTGGACATGGATTCTCTAGAATTGCTCGAATTTGTGGTGGCGGTAGAAAATATCTTTGATGTTGATTTAGATGACGACTCTTTGGCAAATTGTCTTACGCTGGGAGATGCGGCACAGCTGATTACCAATATGATCCATCAGCAGCGAGGAATACGATCGTGAAGAAAAGAATGCAGAATACAGAGGCTATAGAAAATTTAGCCAGCAGAATTGCTTTTCCGCAGGATAAAATGCCCCTTCTGATCCAGGCGTTAACACATCCTGCTTATTATGAAGGTAGCCAGCATGAAGAGGGCGATAATCAGCGTTTGGAGTTTTTGGGTGATGCTGTGTTGGATTTGTTTGTGGGTGAATACCTTTATTATCAATATCCGCAGGCGCCAGAGGGCGTATTATCCAAAATGCGCGCTTTTATTGTGTGCGAAACCTCTTTAGCGGAAGATGCTATTGCCTTAGGCGTTGATCAGTCCATTCGCTTAGGTCGCGGTTCTGAGGCCGGTGGAGACCGGCACAGACCATCGGTTTTGGCGGATGCTTATGAGGCTGTCTTGGGTGCCATGTATGTAGCCTGCGGTGCGGAGGCTACTCGCAAGCTGATTGTTTCGCGTTTTGCCGAAAAAATGAATACCATTACTGCAGATGATTATGAGGATAAAAAAAGCCTGCTACAGGAAATTGTACAGGCGCGCGTACCCCATGGCGTAAGCTATAAGCTGCATAGCTCCTCCGGCCCAGACCATGCGCCAACCTTTGAGAGCGGTGTTTATGCAGGGAAACTTTTGCTGGGCAAGGGAATCGGTCGTAGCAAAAAAGAAAGCGAAGTAGCGGCTGCGGTTGCTGCTTTGGCTCGCCGTGCAGAATGGTTGGATAAAATTGAATAGAAAAGATTGCTTTATCCGTATACAGGTCTCTCCATGTTCCAGTGGAGAGACCTGTTTGTTGCTGGCGCAAAGGTATTGTCTTTCTGGAACAGCTTTGTTATCATGAAAGTATGATAGAGCTTATACAGTTCAATTCGAGAGGAGTGCGCAGGCGATGCACAACGAGCAGAATACAGATAGAATTTACCCGGATGGGGCATATCGAAAAATTCATTTTCTAAAGGAGGAGATTACTCGTCCAAATATTATTGTTGGGGATTATACCTATTATGATCATGCCGACATCGGTGATTGTTTTGAATCTCACGTTACGCATCACTACGATTTCATTGGGGATAAACTGATTATTGGAAAATTCTGTGCTATTGCCAGAGGTATTGAATTTGTTATGAACGGGGCCAACCATTATATGCGTGGCGTTACCACCTATGCTTTTTACCTGCTGGGTGAAGAATGGGAGCAGGCTGCTCCCACGACAAAGGAGTTATCCCTGCGCGGTGATACCATTGTGGGCAATGACGTGTGGATTGGACAGAATGTAACGGTTATGCCTGGCGTTCATATTGGCGATGGTGCAATCATCGGTACCAGCTCTGTAGTTACCAAGGATATTCCTCCTTACTCTATTGCAGCGGGCAATCCTTGTAAGCCGGTACGCAAACGTTTTGATGATGAATTGATTGCCCATCTTTTAGATATCCAATGGTGGAACTGGCCAATAGAAAAGATTTTTGCCAATATTGGCGCTTTACGTAGTGATGACCGTAGCTTAATTCTGAATCTCAGATAAACCCGCGCTGGATGCGGCGTCATTTCCTGGTATGCTGACGTATAAACGTTTTGTTTGGGCTTTTCTTGCTTTGTCTGATTCGTTTTTTGATGTATGTTGCCACGGCAGGCCTGTCAGGATTGTGAAAGCAACTTTAACCAACAAAATCAGGCTTACACAAGGAGGATTGCCATAATGATAAATGTTCTAATGTGAATGTTGAAGATGTTGGAAAAGTTGTATTTGGAGTAAAAAGTGATTATTCGGAAATACCGCTCATCAGATTGCAAAGAATTAATAGCGTTATTTTACAATACCGTCCATATGGTCAATGCAAAAGACTATACAAAAGAGCAATTAGATGCATGGGCAACCGGGCAGGTCGATATGGAGAACTGGAATCAATCGCTTCTGGAGCATTATAGCATTGTCGCGCTTGATGACGGAATGATTGTAGGCTTTGGGGATATCGATAAGATTGGCTATCTTGACCGTTTATTTGTTCATGCAGATTATCAAAGAAAAGGGGTTGCAACCGCCATTTGTAATCAACTTGAGCAAGTGATTCAAGGAAATATTGTAACCCATGCTTCTATTACGGCGAGACCTTTTTTTGAAAAAAGAGGCTACCAAGTGATAAAGGAGCAACAAGTAGAACGACAAGGGATTTTTCTTACAAATTTTGTTATGGAAAAAGCAAGATAGGTTTCTGTTTGTTAAAGGCTTGGGCATATTTCTAATGTTACGTAGTTAAATAGACCCTTTGGGACAACATATTGGTTGGGTACAAAAACAGGGCAAGGTGTCTTCACCTTGCCCTGTTTTTGTATCTCTGTATTAAAGGCTGTGCGCCTTGCTTTTTACTATGAAAATGCCTTTATCCTTCCATAGTTGCCAGCTAGTCTCCCCTTTATAGCCTGGGTTTGCCGTTACTCCTACGAGAGAGCAGCCTACATGACCGCTGTTTTACCGCCATCCACAAAGAGCACCTGTCCTGTGCAGTAGGCGGATGCATCTGAGGCAAAGAAAAGAACTGCGCCGGCCAAATCAAATGCAGCGCCAATGCGGTGCATGGGAATACCTTCCAGAATATGCGTATAGTTGGGGTTTTCGTGGGTGAGCTTGCCGGCGGTCATTTCCGTGTCAAACACCCCAGGCCCAAGCGTGTTGCAGGTTATGTTATACTTGGAGAGATCTGCGGTGAGGGAGCGGGTGAGATTGATGATACCGCCCTTGGAAGCATGATAGGCCAGCTGTCGGATACCGCCCGTCCAGCCGCCAATGGATGAGATGTTAATGATTTTACCATAATTTTGCTGAATCATGTATTTGGAAACAGCACGAGCCATATAGTATTCGCCCGTAAGATTGGTACCGATTACTTTATCCCAGTCTTCCAATGAGGATTCGGGAACGCTTACGTCAAAAGCATTGACGCCAGCATTGTTAATCAGGATTTCAATATGGCCAAAATGCTCGTATACCTGCGTAACAGCTGCCTCAACACTATCCCATTTGCTTACATCACAGACAACAGGCAGCGCTTTTACGCCATAGTTCTCTTCGATGTAGCGAGCGTTTTCCGTAATGCGCTCGGCCCGCCGTGCCAGAAGCGCCACATCTGCGCCTGCGCTGGCCAGCGTTTGTGCATGCTGGAAACCAAGACCGGAGGCAGCGCCTGTAACAATACCTACTTTACCGGTGAGGTCAAAATTGGCTAACATTTTCTGCATAAATTGGTTTATCCTCCTTTTGCCGTTTGCTACGTCATGATAGTTTATGCCTTAGGCAGTTACTTTCATGACATAAATCCGCTTGCGGTTGTAAATATATTTTTTACCTGTGCGCAAGCAGTGACAGAAAAGGAGGATAAGTAAGCATTTGCAGAGTGGATAAGCTAGGATCGCGTCTGCACTTATTCTTTATTCATGATTTCCTGTTTCAGCTGAGCAATCACATCTTCTACAGGAAAAGCACCGATGTCGCCCTGACCGCGTTTCCGTACGGATACGCTTCCTGATTCACGCTCTTTGTCACCGACAACCAGCATGTAGGGGATACGCTCAGTCTGTGCAGCGCGGATTTTATAGCCGATTTTTTCGCCGCGGTCATCCGCTTCGGCACGGATACCCGCTTCCTCTAGCCGTGCGGCAACTTCCCGTGCATAATCTGCCTGCTTATCGCTGATGCAGAGCACGCGAGCTTGTACTGGACAAAGCCAGAGTGGGAAAGCGCCGGCAAAGTGCTCGGTAAGAATACCAATAAAGCGCTCTATACTGCCGAAAATAACGCGGTGTATCATAACCGGTCGGTGGGGCTGGTTATCTGCGCCAATGTAGGTAAGATCAAATTTTTCCGGCATGAGGAAATCAAGCTGAATGGTTCCGCACTGCCAGGTTCTTCCTAAGCTGTCCTCCAAATGGAAGTCCAATTTGGGTCCGTAAAAAGCGCCGTCACCTTCGTTTATCTCATAGGGTTTGCCGACAGCGTGCATTGCGTCGGCCAGCGCCTTTTCAGCCATATCCCAGATCTGCTGGTCGCCCATAGCCTTTTCTGGTCTGGTAGAGAGCTCTACGTGATAGTTAAAGCCAAACAGGCTGTAAAACTGGTCAATAAGACGCATGACGCCGATAATTTCCTCGGTAATCTGCTCAGGCATCATAAAAATATGCGCATCATCCTGCGTAAAGCAGCGTACCCGGAACAGACCGTGCAGCGCACCGGACAGCTCATGCCGGTGTACCAACCCCAGCTCTCCGCAGCGAATGGGCAATTCGCGGTAGCTGTGCGGCTTGGCCTTGTATACCAGCATACCGCCAGGGCAGTTCATGGGCTTTACCGCAAAGGGTTGTTCGTCAATGCTGGTAAAGTACATATTCTCCTGATAATGATCCCAATGACCGCTGCGCTCCCAGAGCTGACGGTTGAGTATGATGGGTGTTTTAATCTCATCATAGCCATGTTTGCGGTGCTCTTCACGCCAGTAATTCTCCAGCTCATTGCTCAAAATCATAAAAAAAAAAAAAAAAAAGGGAAAGCCAGG